>JAYKIC010000130.1:0-5095 GCA_035284985.1 Leptolyngbyaceae cyanobacterium | reverse complement strand
AACAACAATCTACAGTTCATGCCCTATCTTTATACATTATTAAGGTTTTGGGCCGAATTTGCAGACTGAAATGGTAGCTTTTAGGATGGCTTTCCCGGTCTGGGCAAAACTGACCACTTAGTTGCGGCTAAATTGTAGAATCCACGTTCCAATATAGATAGGGGGAGACGTGGATTCTAGACCCGGAATCGGCAAGGGTTCAACGTCAGTGCTAATCGGCAAAACTTCAGCCGCTGAGGGATTGAGGCAGTTTTCTAGAACCCCAGCGGGTACTTCTCCAGTGGCCGTGGGTGGTTGCACAAAGGCATTGAAATAGTGGGTACTGGTTCTGCGGGGATTTCGGACATCAGAGAAAACAATGGCAACTTTCCTGGTCTCGGCAGGAATCGGTTCTTCTGGGATAATCTCCACGTTGAAATTCTGCTGATCCCAGCGAACACAAGCTAGGGGAATCTCATCGCCATCTACCCGTAGTTCAATTTCGTCTTCGTCAAATATACCGTCATACTCTTCAGGGTAGGAAACCACAAATAAGCTGGTGGCAGTGGTGAGCTTCTCCGCTGGGATATAGAGCTTGTAGCGATCGGTTTCGCTCAATTGACCATTTTCTTGCAAGAAAGACCGGAGGCGATTTTCTTCTGCAACGCCGCTGAATAAGGTAAAGCCATTCGCCTTTGCGGGGATAGCCCTAGCTGTGACGACAGCTCCAGCCGCGATTGATAAAGTGAGAAGACAAACAGCAGCACGATCGAGTCTCATAAGCAATTTACCCAGTCTGAACTTGAAACAATAGGTCTAAGATTAATAAGGAGCGTTACAAATTGTCACCCAAGATGACTTTAGCAGAATCTAACCCAGATTGTTGATCCAAATGCTTGCGGCACCATTCTACTGGATCTAAGTGTAAAGTATCAGTCAGAAAAGACACCCAAGTTAGGGGCAGTTTATACTAATACTAGTGTTTTTAACACAGTGTGATCGTCGTTTTGGTTAAACTTACTTCCTATACTATTTAGGGTTGAGTTGAGGGAGGCGGGAACGGGCATAGGTCGGTTTGTTAAATGGCACAATGGGGCTTTTGGGGTCAATGGCTGGGTTATGAATGATGAGTGGGATGCGGTAATTCAAGAGCTAGGGCGCATTGAAGCCGATTTGAACTATGAAAGCTCCCAACAGTTTTTGCGACGATTTCTGCAACGCCTTGATTTGACGGAGCGAGAAAATTATAGTTTGGCCCCTAGTCTGGCTCAGTTGCGCGGGATGATGCAGCGGCTGGAGCAGTCCGTGGTTCAAATTGCGGTGTTTGGATTGGTGGGTCGCGGTAAGTCTTCTATTTTGAATGCGTTGCTGGGGGACGCAAAATTTGCGGTGGATGTCCGCCATGGGATGACGACGGGGGTGGAGCGATCGCCCTGGTCTCCCTCCCCGAAGTCTTCTGGCCCATCACCTTCAGGCGGTGGGCCAGAAGATGATCTCCTAGGGGAAATCAACCGCATTGCCCTACCCGCCCTAACCCAGGCGCGGGTTGAACTGATTGATACCCCTGGCATTGATGAGATAGACGGGGCGCAACGGGCCACTTTAGCCGAATCCGTGGCCAAGCAAGCCGACTTGATTTTGTTTGTGGTGGCGGGGGATTTGACGGCGATTGAATATGCGGCATTATCCGCCCTGCGGCAACTGGGTAAGCCCATGGTGTTGGTGTTCAACAAGATGGATCAGTACCCAGAGGTCGATCGCGCCCATTTGTATGCCACCTTGCGGGACCAGCGAGTGAAGGAACTACTATCCCCCGATAATATTGTGATGGCTGCGGCCCATCCCTTGGTGACGGAGGTGGTCAGGCAACCGGATGGGCGTAAGCGGGTGCAGCGGCGGCGTGGTGCTCCCAATGTGACGGCACTGAAGCTGAAAATACTAGATATTTTGCAGCGGGATGGGAAAGCGTTGGTGGCGTTGAATACCATGCTGTATGCCGATGAGGTGAATGAGCAAATCCTCAGTCAGAAAACCCAAATCCGCGATCGCGCTGCCAATGAGTTGATCTGGAGTGTGGTGATGGTGAAGGCGATCGCCATTGCCCTCAACCCAATCACGGTGCTAGATGTGTTGAGTGGAGCTGCCATTGATGTGGTGATGGTGGTGGTGCTATCACGGCTCTATGGCATTCCCATGACCCCAGAAAGTGCCCTGAATCTGTTGCGGAGTATTGCGGTGGGGATGGGAGGGATTTCCATCAGCGAATTATTGACTACCTTGGGGTTAGGTTCACTCAAAAGTGCCTTGGGCGCAGCCATTCCCGCTACAGGAGGACTATCCCTTGCGCCCTATGTGTCGGTGGCGATCGCCCAAGCGGGAGTGGCAGGGGTGTCCACCTATGCTATCGGCCAAATTAGTAAACATTACTTAGCCAATGGGGCATCCTGGGGGGATCAGAGTCCCAAAGCGGCCATCCGGCGCATTCTCGATAGCCTGGACGAAACCTCCCTGCTTTACCGAGTTAAAGCGGAATTGGCCGCTCGATTGCAGCCGCCCCCCCTGTCCTCCCCGGCCCACAAGACTGACGCAACTGGGAACTAGGCCCCCAGTGGATGGGTTCAGGGATGGTGCGATCGCCATATATCGACGAGCACATCGACGGGTTGGCTAAAGACTTCCAATCCATGGTAATGAGGGGCCAGATTGATGCCAGCAATGGATTTGATCAGGTAAAGACCGTAAAGGGCCAAGCAAATCAAGGCTGTGCGTAACATGGCTCTGACAATTGTATCCAGCCATTCTATGGCTCCATGGCGCTGGGTCATGGCGATTCCCCTATTTTGTGTAAGGTTGACAATATGTTTGCGTGATTGGTGTTCTAGGTCATTGGCTTTTGGCGAATGGGCAACTCAATTAAAAAACTAGCCCCTTTGCCAGAGGAGGACACCAGTTGTAAGCTGCCACCGTGGGTTTCGGTGACGATGGTATAGCTGATGGACATCCCCAACCCCGTCCCCTTGCCCACGGGTTTGGTGGTGAAAAAAGGGTCGAATAAGCGGGATTGGGTTTCAGGGGGGATGCCGGGACCATTATCGGCAATTTGAATGGCGACCGATTGCTCTCCCACCATTTGGGTGGAGATGATTAACATGGGCGGTTCGGATTTTTGCAGACATAATTCTCCGGCTTCGTCTAGGGCATCCAGGGCATTGGTGATGATATTCATAAAGACCTGGTTGATTTGTCCAGCATGACATTCCACCAGGGGTAAATCAGGGGTGTATTGTTTGACCACGAGAATTTGGGGACGCTGAGGGCGGGCTTTCAGGCGATGTTTGAGAATGAGGAGGGTGCTTTCAATTCCTTCATGCAGGTCAACGGGCTTGAATTTGACTTGATCTAAACGGGAGAAAGTCCGCAGCGATCGCACAATTCCCAAAATCCGATCGGTGCCAATTCGCATGGATGTGACCATTTTACGCAGATCTTTTTCGAGGAATTCCAGGTCAAAATCTTCAACGATCGCCTCTAGTTCCGGGGGCGGATCGGGGTACAACGTTTGATACAAATCCAGCACTACTAGAATGTCCTGCACGGAACGCTCGACATGTTTAAGATTACCGTGGATAAAATTTACCGGATTGTTAATTTCATGAGCAATTCCCGCCACCATTTGCCCCAAACTTGACATCTTTTCGCTATGAATCAATTTGGCCTGGGACTGTTGCAATTGTCCCTCGGTTTGTTTACGCTCCCAAATTTCCTGCTTGAGTTGGCTAATCACGCTACGCAGTTGAGCGGTTCGCTGACTAATCCGGTCTTCCAATTCATCGGACATAGCTTGCAATGCCCGGTTTTGCTGCTGCCGTTCTTGACGCAATCGGTGGATCTGCTCGGCTAATTGGGTTAAGCTGTCGGCTAAATCTTCTAGTTCCTGTAGACCGAGACGGTCCATTGGGGTGAGGTCGAGGATACCCTCGTCTGGCTGGAGCGATCGCACGGCCTGAGTCATCGCGGCGATTGCCCCTAGTATCCGATGGCTCCAATGGGTCATAAACAGCCCAACTCCGAAGCCTGTTGCCCCCATACTGATCAGCCACAGCATGACGAACCGAGACCCCAGCCCCATGGCAGTCCCCTCAGCGGCCAGCGACGACCTATCTGGTAACGAGTTTAGGGTGATAATGCCTAAAAGGGTTAGGGGGATTAGGCTCAGGGCGATCGCCCCTACCACGCCTTGCCGTTGCCATCCCCTTGGCAAGGGTGCCACCTTTTCCAAGGGTGATGGGTGATCGGGTTGGGGTGATGAACCCTGGAATGGCTCATCACTCAAAGGTTCTGATCCGGTTTGCGGGCGTACATCATGGGTTACATTGGGCACAATATTATTTTCTGGGTGAGCGGTGCTATCTGGTCGAACCGTGCTGGGGGTCCGACCAGATGGTGTAACATCTGATGTTTTTGCAGATTCAGAATCAGGCATGAGTGAGTAACAATATGATGACGGATGGCTTATACCCATAGCTTGCCCCAGAACAAACCCCGAAGTATCGTTAATCGCTCTCAGGTTATCTGGATACTACATTATGATAACGAGTGATTAATCTTAATAACCCATTTCAGCTAAGGAGAGTGGTGATATAAAATGGTGCCGTATAGTTGGGGATGTTGCTGTGATGTAGGTGAAGCCGCCAAGATCCCATGCAGTTGAGATAGTTTACAGTGGAGATCCGATGCAGTCGAGATAATATACAGACTGTGCAGTTGTCATCCGGAAGGAACTGTTGATGAAGGTTCATGATGAAGGTTGAGTGGTCAACATTATTACGGTTGCCGCAAACCTATGGGCTGTTGGCGGGAACGTTGATTGGCTATGGTTGCTTGATTGGCTGGGTTGGCCCCCGACCGTTAGTTTGGTTAGGCGGCGGCGGCATTGCCACTGCGATGATGGGGAGTTGGGTGGTTCACTTTCGGCCCTCGGCCCATCGGGTGGATGCCAGCAATTTGCTAGTGCCGGAGATTTTTGGGCAGCAGATGGCTACCATTGAGGCTAATTTGACTAAACCCAGCGCTAATACCGATGAGTGGCAACAGACGCGACAAGCTGCCTTTGCGT
>JAYKIC010000129.1:0-4628 GCA_035284985.1 Leptolyngbyaceae cyanobacterium | reverse complement strand
TGGTGCAATAGCGGCGGGCCGTAGCCACTTCAGCGGTGGCGGGATTGTCCAAGGGGCCGGGGTACAAAAAGGCTTCGGGGTTTGTGGCGATCGCATTCACATCCAAGGCCGGAATCAATTGCCGCCGCATTAACCCTTGTAGCGCCGTTTTTAGATAGGCCGGAGAATGGGGCCGCGATAAAAACCGCAGAATATCCAACATTTCACCGGGGATCGCGGATTGACGACCCCGTTCCCCTACCTCGAAAATTTCTAGTCCCTGCTCTACTAAATTGGTAGGGATATTGTAAAGTTGGGGCGATCGCAAGCAATCCGCCACAAACTCCCCTTGGCGATTTTCCCGCACTAAAATGGCTAGCCGGGTATCGGGGTTTGCCTGAAATAACTCCCCAATCCGTGCGGCCATTAAGGCCACCGTATGCACCACCGTGGGAGGGCGACGCAGTTCCAGCCCGTAACCCATAGGGGCAGGATTGGCATTGGGTTGAGGATCGCCAGTGGGAACCGATTCAATCCGCTGGGGTCGAAACGGTGGCGGATCAAAGGCATAGCGCTGATTTAACCAATCCAGCAAGAAATTAGCAGCATCCATAATAATCGGGCTGCTGCGACCTGCATGGGTCATTTCCGTCAGCCGACCGTGGCGATCGCACTCCGCACAGAATTCCCGAAAGAAAATGGGATCAGCCGGGGTGAAGGTGGCGTTGATCGCTTGGTTGGGGTCGCCGATGCGGAGGAGGTTTTTGGAGAGTGGGGGAGTAGGGGAGTGGGGGAGTTCTTCGTTCCTCGTTCCTCGTTCCTCGTTCTTTTCAGAGAGAATTTGCAGAAGTTGGGTTTGCAAAGGGGAGGAGTCTTGGGCTTCGTCTTCAAAGACCGCGAAAATGTGGGCTTGCCACCACTGGCGGATATCCTCTCGTTGCAAGACACGGAGGGCCGCGACCATCATGTCGTCATAATCAATGGTGTTCCGTTGGCGTTGGACTTGCTGATATTGGTCGAACAGTCCGGTGGCGATCGCCACCAAATGCTGCCCCAACATCTGCTCATAATCGCTGCCATTGTCTGGCTGAGGCTGAATCCACAACTCCGATTGGCTAAACTGTTTCAACTGGTCAGCGGTCAACCCCGAACTTTTGGCCGATCGAATCACCGTGGCTGTCAACTGGGGCAATACTTCCGTTCGCAACACCGACTGCCGCCGCAACCGTTCCGTTTCTTCCCCATCAAAAAACTGGCCCTCCAGTAACCGCTGATAATAGTCGGGATTAGCCACAACCCAACTTTCCACCGCACTCCGGATCAGGCGATGGCCTTGGGTCGGAGTCATTAGAGTCATCTGGTCCAGATTGAGGCCGGATTGTTCCGGGTGGCGCTGGGCAATGTGGAGGGCCAGTCCATGAAGGGTGTAAACCGAAAAGCCGATAGGGGGTAATCCCAGTTCCCGCAACGTTTCCCGAATTTTGGCCTTGAGATTCGCCGCCGCTGAACGGGTAAACGTCACCACCACCAACTCTTGACCAGCGCCCCCGATATTACCGCCATTATTGCTATTGTCTCCCCCCCTAGCGGTCACTATGCGCTGGGCCAACACCATCGCAGCAGCGATCGCCATCCCCGTCGATTTCCCCGCCCCCGGCACCGCCGACACCGCCAGCGGTCCCCCATGCCAATCCGCCATCCGCTGCTGCCCCGGACGCAACCCCACCCTTAATTCAGCCAAACGATCGTCTACATCAGCAGTCACCATATCCAACAAACCTTAACCCACTTTAAAAACGACCCACTTCCCACTATCCCACTCCCCCACTATCCCACTCCCCACTCCCCCCCAATCATATTAAGCTGGCAAGTAATGTGTTGATCTGGGTTTAGAGTTGCAAAATCCAGCTATCATAGCGTTTGATGTGATAGCAAAGGTTATGGGTAGACAGCGTTCTCTTTTGGCACTGATATTGGTGCTGGCGATCGCCGCTATAGTAGCGATCATCCAGTCCCCAGCAAGGCTAGGTTTGGATCTCCGGGGTGGGTCACAGTTGACCCTACAAGTGATGACCACGGAAGACGTACCGGAAATCACCCCAGAGAAATTAGAAGCGGTACAAGCAGTGGTGCGGAATCGGATTGACGAAGATGGCACCCTAGATCCCTTAATTCAAGCGGTGGGCATCGATCAGATTGTGGTGCAACTGCCAGGGGTGAGTGATCCAGAAGATGCAGAACGGCTACTCAAGCGGGCAGCTCAATTGGACTTTCGGGAACAGTTGCCCGACACCTCCGTGCAAGTTCTGCAAACCCTGCGGGCAGAACGCTTTGGCATTGAGAACGATGAGTCCCTAACCCCCGAAGAACGACGGGCCAAACTGGAAGAAAATGATGAAGCCGTTGCCACCCTTTTCCGTAAAACCGAACTGACTGGCGACTTGCTCACCAATGCCCGTGCCATTCCACTCCAGCAAACGGATACATGGGAAGTGGGCCTAGAGTTCAACGACCGAGGCGGCAAGCTATTCGCCGAACTCACCAAAAATATTGCCGGAACCGGACGGGTCTTGGGCATCTTTTTGGATGGCAACCTTATTAGTTCTCCCTCCGTTAGCGTCGAATACGCCACCACTGGCATCACTGGAGGACGAGCCAGCATTTCCACCTTCACCTCAGAACAAGCTGCCGAACTGGCAGTGCAACTCCGAGGCGGAGCATTGCCTGTCCCAATTGAAATCGTTGAAAACCGCACCGTTGGGGCAACCCTTGGCCAAGACAGCGTTCGCCGTAGCCTCTATGCCGGAATTGGCGGTCTGATTCTCGTTTTAATTTTTATGGTAGTGTACTATCGCTTACCTGGAGTCATCGCTGATATTGCCCTCGTGGTATACGCCCTCCTCACCTTTGCGTTATTTAGTCTGTTGCAAGTTACCCTAACGTTGCCAGGAATTGCCGGATTTATCCTCAGTATTGGTATGGCTGTGGATGCCAACGTCCTGATTTTTGAACGGACCCGTGAAGAACTGTGGGCGGGACGGACGTTGTATCGAGCCGTGGAATCGGGCTTCTTTCGTGCCTTTTCCAGCATTATCGATAGTAATGTAACCACGTTGATTGTTTGCGCCGCACTCTGGTATTTCGGCACCGGACTGGTGAAGGGCTTTGCCCTCACCCTGGCCTTTGGGGTAGGGGTCAGTATGTTTACGGCGTTGACCTGTAGCCGCACGTTATTGTTAATGGCTCTCAGTATTCCCAGTTTACGTAATCCCAATCTGTTTCTGCCCAACTATGACCGCATCATGGAACTCAAGAAGGCGGAAGCAACCGCAGATGATGCCACGGTAGCCACCAACGCACCCAACAATATCAGCAGCCTTCCAGCAACCATCTCCCCATCAACGAATAGCCCATCAATCCCTGAAGTTGCCAAAAATCCAGACGATTTGAACACCACCGACGCAGAGATAGAAGGGATAGAAATAGAAATTGTCCATGGAGATAGTGGGACGGATAACCTTGCTGAAACGGATGATATAGCCCAGCCAGAGAAGGATGAGGAGTAAAGCATGAAATTTCAAGTAACTAAACAGCGATCGCTCTGGTGGGGAATTTCCACTGTTTTGATTCTTGCCAGCGTGATTGCCATGATTGTCTCTTGGCAAGAACTGGGTGCCCCCCTACGGCCCAGTCTCGATTTTGTCGGCGGTACCCGTTTACAGGTGCAACTGGATTGTACCGACCCAGCCAACTGTGCCGATCCGATTGAACTGACAGAGGTCCGAAAGGTTTTAGAAAATGAGGGGCTAGGCAATAGCTCCCTTCAGATAGTGGGAGCCGATCGGCAAACCCTCTCGATTCGCACCTCGGAACTGAATGTTGATCAACGAACCCAGCTATTTAATGCCCTAGAATCCACCATCGGCACCTTTGACCCCCTCGGCACTCAGATTGATACCGTGGGACCAACGGTGGGTCGCCAAATCTTTCGGGCCGGAATCATTTCCTTGCTGATTTCCTTTGTCGGTATTACCCTTTACCTCTCGGTGCGATTTCGGTTTGATTATTCTATCTTTGCCTTAGTCGCCCTCGCCCATGATGTCATCATCACCATGGGGGTGTTTTCGATTCTGGGTCTCACCCTAGGGCAAGAAGCCGATAGTCTGTTTATTGTGGCGATCCTGACCATTGTGGGATTTTCCGTTAACGATACGGTCGTGATCTACGATCGCATCCGGGAGACCAGCAAATACAATCGCGATCGCCCCATCAATGAGGTCATTGACGATGCTGTAATGCAAACCCTAGCCCGTTCCATCAATACCACCCTCACCACCACCCTCACCCTGGTGGCCATTTTTCTCTTTGGCGGGTCAACCCTTAAGTTTTTTGCCCTAGCCTTAATCGTCGGTTTTTTACTAGGAGCCTATTCCAGCATCTTTGTGGCCAGCACCCTGCTGGGTTGGTGGCGGGATACCTTTGGTTCCCCCGACCCAGAAGCCATCGAACCTGAAGAAGTGGATAACAACGGCATCCGGATCTAGGCCATGGAGATTAGGGGCGATCGCGCCCCTATGTGTTGGATGGGGCACTGTCCCATCCATTTTTATTACATTTTCTATATCAAGTGGATATTGGGCGATCGCCCA
>JAYKIC010000128.1:0-9527 GCA_035284985.1 Leptolyngbyaceae cyanobacterium | reverse complement strand
GTACGGAAATGAAGCCATCGTGCTTTTCAGCCGTCAAGTTGGTCATGGGGTAGAATACGTGGGCATAGTAGAGTGCCCCTTTGGAAATCGCCCAATCACGCATTGCCGTTGCAACCGCATCAGCCACCGACGGATCAAGCTTTTCACCTGTGACAATTGTTTTCTTGATCGACTTAAAAATCGCTTTTGGCAAGGTCGCCTGCATTTTACTCAGACTGAAGACATTTTCTGCCCACATCTCTTCTAAGCGCCTCGGAGCCTGAGAGGCTACTGGCTTGCGGTTAACAATTTGATAGATCGCTTGAGTACGGGCATCGTTTCTGCTCATTTTTCCTACCTAGTCCTCAGACTTGTATGGTTCTGCGTGTTCTGCTGGAATAAGCTGATTTTGGCCGGAGCATCACAGTGTGGCTCTTGAAAAATCAGGGATAACCTTGGCTGATCTTGGAAGCTAATTCAAGGTTAAATTCAGATAGTACTGAAAGCTGTATCATCAAATAGATAGGAAATATACAATTTGGACAACTCTGACATACTGCTAGTTCAGTGTTTTCAGATCATTCAGGGTCTCAGGAGTCAGATCATTCAGGGTCTCAGGAGTCGGAAAAGCCCTCAGCAGAACGTTGAGCGGTCCAAGGAAATCTAATAAAACAATACCGAGCCTCTCAATAAGAGTCAGTCGTACTCGCGCAGGCCGTCGAGTCAAGGGCTAGAAAATAGCGTAAACCCTAGTATTTAGAGTAAATGGAAGAATGAGGTATAAATTCTTTTATTTATTTTATCTTAATATACAAGCTAATCTACCCAAAAAGTAAATTAGAAAAATTGGCGTTACACAATATCCACATCCAGCCATTGTGCAGACAAGGCCGTAAGAAAATCGTTGAAAACAAAAATCTTGAGGTCGGCTGTAATGGTTGTTAATAGAAACAGCTAAGTAACGCCATAGCGTTTATAGGGAGTAGTTCAAAATTTTGAACCACGTTAGGTTAGGGTATGAGCAAGTTGTAATTTTTATTGTCACCTAGCTTACAGAAATGAGTGTTAATTCACTCAGATCTTGGAAAATTACTCATTATTGCCGACTGCCTTGGAGGGAGAACCGTTATTGGCTAAATGACTGGACTGCGGCTGAAGTGAAGGCGATCGCATCCAACGAAAAAGACGTGGACCTAGCCGTGCCAGTTTTGCGGATATCTCAGATTGTCTACTGAGGGTAGGCAATGGTAGCCCAATTTGGTTATCACTGATGAAGCGAATTTAATTAACCGTCCTCTCCCTCTCAGAACACCATGAGTCCAACCATTAAAACTCAACGATTTTTGCAGGATCTCGATCGCGTCGCCCAAGTCCGCTCGAAAGTCGCCCAAAGTCTCCGCCGCATGATCACCACCATTGAACAAGCGGAAGCCAGCGGCAGAATTGCCTCCGGTGCCCTCAGCTTCGATCGGGAAATGGAGGATTTGGCCAATGTCCAATCAGGACTGGAGCAGGGAGTATTCCGGCTGCTGGTATTGGGGGATATGAAGCGGGGCAAAAGTACGTTTCTCAATGCCCTGATGGGGGAGAATGTATTGCCTAGTGATGTCAATCCCTGTACGGCGATTCTGACCGTGTTGCGCTACGGTCCGGAAAAACAGGTGACGGTGCATTTCAACGATGGCAAATCGCCGGAAGTGTTGGACTTCAAAACCTTTAAGCAGCGCTACACCATCGACCCCAGCGAAGCGAAACAGTTTGAGGAATCCAGTCAAGATGCCTTCCCCGATGTCAGCCATGCGGTGGTCACTTATCCGTTACCCCTGCTGCAACATGGGGTGGAGATTGTCGATAGTCCTGGTTTGAACGACACGGAAGCCCGGAATCAGCTATCACTGGGCTATTTGGCTAACTGCCATGCTGTACTCTTCGTCCTACGGGCCACCCAGCCCTGTACGTTGGGAGAACGCCGTTATCTGGAGAACTACATCAAGGATCGGGGGTTGAGCGTTTTCTTTTTGGTAAACGCTTGGGATCAAGTGAAGGAAAGCTTAATCGATCCCGATGATGCGGAGGAATTGGAGGAAGCAGAGGACAAACTGCGGCGGGTGTTTCGCTCCAATTTGGCGGAGTATTGTCAGGTAGATGGCTATGATCTTTATGAGGAGCGGGTGTTTGAGCTATCGTCTCTGATGGCGTTGCGGCGGCGGGTGAAGGATGCGGATGCCAGCTTGGATGACACTGGATTTCCGCCCTTCATGGCGGCGTTGAATACTTTTTTGACCCAGGAACGGGCGGTGTCGGAAATGCGACAAGCGCGATTATTGGCGCGGCAGGTGGCTAACCATGTGGGCGAGGCTGTGGCACGGCGGATTCCCCTGTTGGATGATAGTGTAGATGAGCTAAAGGAGCGGATTGAGTCCGTCAAACCGGAATTCACTAAGTTAAGTGAGATCCGCGATCGCTTCCGAGACGACATCCGGGAAATGCGGGATAAGAAATCCGTGGCGATCGCCGACTCCTTCAAATCCTTTGTGATGAAATTGGAAGACACCTTCGAGCAAGATTTTGTGCGGTATCAACCCCAACTTAACTTTTTCGACTTCCTCAGCCAGAGTAAGCGCGAGGAATTTGAAAAAGCCATGCAGGAAGCCTTCCGCCGTTACGCCAACGAAAAATTTGCCGAATGGACCCGCACCGCCCAACGGGACATGACCGATGCCTTCTCCACTCTCTCTCGTAGCGCCGAAGCCTACGGAGCCTCCTACAGCAAAATTACCGACACCATCTCCAGCAAACTCACCGGACGCAAAATCGAAACCCGGCCCCACACGGCTGTCACGGACGACAAGCAACCTGCCTGGACCCGTTGGGCGGTGGGTGCAATCTCCTTGGCGCGGGGCAACATTGCTGGCGTAGCCCTGGCTGGAGCCGGATTTGACTGGGAAAATATCCTGCTCAACTTCCTCACCGTCACCAGCATTACTGTTATTCTTCAAACCATTTTTGGCGCGGCCTTCTTCGGTCCCCTGTGGGTTTTGCTGATGGGTCTGGGTTTGGGGGTCGTCCAAGCGGACCAAGCCCGCCAACAAGTGTTGCGAACCATCAAAAAAGAGTTGGCGAAATACCTGCCCCAGGTGGCCCAAGAACAATGGCATCCCATTTACAACGCCGTGCGGGAATGTTTTGAGGTCTACGAAAAGGAAGTCGTCACCCGGATCGAAGATGACATCGACTCCCGCCAAGCGGAATTGGATAATTTGCTTACCCAAAAGGAATCTAAGGAAGTCGATCGGGCTGAGGAGGTGGAGCGGTTGAAAGGGTTTGAGGGGGCGATCGCCACTGAATACGAAACGGTGGAAACCGCTTATCAAAACCTACTATCGGTTTAATGATGGCGAAACTCTACTATCGTGGCATGGCCGCCCAAAATGGCAGACCCAAGATTGGCCGGAGTGCCCGAACGCTAGGAGTCCGACCCGGTGTTGACATCGACATTGAACAACTATAGGCTGCATTGATGAGCAGGGTTATTTACGACTGGATGCTAAACGTGGGGGTGGAGGGGCGATCGCTACGGTCGCTATCAGAAATACCAAAGGCATGTCCGTATCCCTGTCCATTGATGGATTGCCACCCTTTCGTAAACCACCTATGTTTGGTGGCACCGGGCGCGATCCCCTGTGGCAAATTGACGACAGCAAAATCACGGGGGATCTGGAAGCCGTTCAAGACAACCCCACCCACGTCAGCATTTGGCCAAGCACTACAATGCTCTTAGAGAAATACGAGGCAGCGCTAGCCAGCACTCAAAACGATTGGGAAAGGGTTGAATCCCCTGATACTTGAATCTGGAGTTTCCTAGAATGGCATGGATATTTAGTCTATCGGCAGAATGTGGTGCAGATGAGCGTCAAGCAAAGCAGTTTGCCCAGTATTTTCAATCCATGAACTGGATGCTCTCAAATGACCGTCAATGCCAATGCCAATCTGATATTTTTCAGGACATGGAGGAAAACTGGTGGTGCCGTATCTGGCCCAGTAATATGAGTGCGATAGGAATTGAATCCCCTGAAAGTGCCTACCTCATGACCGAGTTAGGTATTCTCTTTTACCACTATCTGCGAACTGCTCCCACATTCCGCTATGCCTTAGTTGGTGTGGAAGTGGATGAATTCCGAACTTATAGTGAGTTGTTGGAGGATGACACTGATTTGTCTATCCCCGGTTTGGTGTTAGCCGTAGAGATTGGACAAGCTTTGGAAATGCCTTCAGGCTTTCGGCACTTTGCCCCTGGTTACGTTTGGCAACCCTATGAGGGTGAAGTTTATAACCCACTGATGACCTCCCCAAATTTGAAGAGTAAGTTGAATGAGTTGCTGCTGGTAAGCTGAGGGCGATGTCTTCGACAAGCTTTGCTAACGCCCAATGGTGCCAGTCCCCCAAGGACTATTAAGGTGATAAGGAAACCCAACGCCACCAGTCACGCTATGATGTGAGAATGATTTGACGTTACTAGCTGATAAGGAGGGACGATGATACAAACCCCTGTCAAACCGCTAACGTTAGAAGAATTTCTCCAGTTACCAGAAACCAAACCTGCCACAGAGTACATTAACGGGTGTGTTATTCAAAAACCGATGCCGCAAGGGGAACACAGCGTTATTCAGACCGAACTGGCACCTGCCATTAATACCATCGTCAAGCCTAGCAAAATTGCTAGGGCGTTCACCGAACTCCGTTCAACCTTCGGGGGGCGATCGACCGTACCCGATATCTCTGTATTTCTATGGGAGCGGATTCCCCGTCAAGAGAATGGTCGAGTCGCCAACACCTTCTCCATTGCTCCAGATTGGACAATTGAGATTCTCTCACCCCTGCAAAGTCAGACGAAAGTGACTAAAAATATCCTTCATTGTCTTGATCATGGAACACAGATGGGATGGTTAATTGACCCTGTGGAGCAATCGGTTTTTGTCTTTGTACCAAAGTGCCAACCTGAATGTTACGAAGCGCTAGATAGGGCACTCCCTGTACCTACCTTTGCCCAGGACTTTAGCCTGACTTTGGGCGAGTTATTCGGTTGGCTGGTGGATTAGAGTGGTGTTCGACAAATACGATAGTAGAGCAAAGCAACAATAAAGTGACTTGGGCACAATCCGTTTCTTTCTGATATCTCGATCCAACGCAGTAGCAAACGCTTGGGAGAATCGCCAATGGTGCGAGTCCCCTAAGGGTGATGCGATCGGTCATTTGATGGTCAAGGCAATTTTGAAAAGTTATCATTGAGACAGCTAGTTGAGATCGGGCAAGATGGTTATGGCTCGTGTCCACAAATTGAGTAATATCCCTTCAGTCTCCGAATACGTCTCAGGGCTGACAGCAATTAAGTCTCGCATGAGTGGGTTGCAACTTCAGCTTCTTCAGGAACAGTACTTTTCACCCAATCGAACAACGACAGCAACTAATTTAGCTTTGGCCACTGGAGTAAGTCATCGATCTGTTGTTAATGCAGCTTATGGAAGACTGGGGCGTTTATTTTGTGAAGAAATAGGTTTAGAACCTAACAAGCGGAAGAATGAAACGTCTCGTTGGTGGTCAGTTTGGTCAGTTGGTCATTCTACATCCGCAGGTTTTCTGTGGGAAATGCATCAGGAGGTAGCTGAAGCTCTAGAAAATCTGGAGTGGGTTGTAGATAATGACGTTGCAGGAGAACTTAGCCAGGAAACATATGCAAAAATTTTTGAAGAATTACATTATGACTATGATGGTCGGCATCCACCTGACAGGCGGAAGAGAGCACAATTTAAGATTGGTTGGCAAAATGCGACACTTCGACAAATAAGCTATACCCCAAAAACGTTAGATAGTGAGCTTTCTTGGAATAATCTGGGCTATCGCTTTGGGTTGAGATTAGGGAATCAAGCCGAGTCCAAAATCTACGAGGTATATGAATTTCTGGCTAAAAGATATTCTGATAATTTATTAAAAACTTCCTCAGATCAGATCTCAAGAATTTTCCCTGATGAAGTGGACTCAGCATTAACTTTCAGAGAAGGTGCAATGCGTAAAATTACCGTTAATGCTTATGAACGAGACCCTAAAGCACGGCAAAAATGTATCGATCATTATGGCTTAAGTTGCTCAATTTGTAGTTTTAACTTTGGTGAAACTTTTGGAACATTAGGAGAGGGGTTCATACACGTACACCATTTACAACCAATTTCAGACATCGCTGAGGAATATGAAGTTGATCCAATCCAAGACTTACGCCCTGTTTGCCCAAATTGTCATGCCATGCTCCATCGTCATTCACCACCTTTAAGTATTGAAAAGATGAGAGAAATTTTGCTTATATCTAAGTAGTTAATTTCAGATTTGGCTGATTTCAGAGATAGGAATAATCACCCTACTGATTTTCTTCCCCTCGAAGGCGATCACATTCCAGCAAAAGACGAGAGGCGATCGCTCATTGCCTAAGCGAGAGGGCGATCGCCAAATTTCGCAGAGAAAGCGATCGCTCTTCCCTGCCATCTCTCATCTCTCAGTCTTCCGGCAACCAATTTTCTGACAACACCAACTCTATCGCATAGGGACAGATTACTGGAAACACCGAAAGCTCCATATTGGTTTGTTGTGCCGCTTGACGACGGGCACGCTCATAGCTTCGAGCAAGTTGTTCCCCTGGATAATTCCGTAAACTAGGGCTATCCTCAATGGCTAGTTCAATCTGAGTCCGGGCATCAGTAATAGAATCGAGCCAGCTATCAGAGCGGCGCTGCGGTTGATACTGCCACTTGAGCAAATGGAGTAACAAGCGAGTTAACTGGCTGGCAATTCCCCGTCGATCCCGTTTGCCCAAGGCTTCCACCTCTTCAATTAAATTAGGGACATCGATATCCTGCCAACGCTCATCCCGCAATAGCTGGACGGTTTGAGTAATCCAACCACTAAAATCATCCCCATACTGTTCTCTCATACCGATAGATCCAGGGTTTATCAGAACTAGTTACTTCACTCATGGTAGCGGTTTAAGCGGTTGTCATGGTGTTAGCCGCTCCCTTCATTGACATCTTGCCGACCCATCAGATGGGCTATCCAGTTGGAGCGATCGCGCTGTCTGCAAAAAAAGATCGGGATTTGTGAGGTGGTTCAGCATCAATTGGCTCCATCCCGCCATTCAATCGGTAGCTGGAGACGCAACACATTACCCTCAACAATCGCGTCGATACTTTGAACCATTGGCGTTACTGGTGATCAAGACTATCAAAATGTTGATTTCAGCCTAGCATATTGGGTTGGGCGATCGCGCTTGCAGATATGGAGGTGAGGTATGGTGATCAACTAAATAGGCACTCAGCAGTATCTAATCTTGGATTAGGGAGTGTAACTACTGCTATCGCTGGTGCAATGCGTAGCCATGTTACAGGAGCCGCTGCTACCGCAGTAGTTACTTCAGCGGTAGGGGGTCCAGTAGCGATGGGAGCTTTGATCGCTACTGGAACGGGTCTCGCCGCTTTTGGCAGTTATAAAATCGGAAAAATAACAGTTCAACAATTAGGCGATTGGGCTGAAAGCTATTGTGAAAGGAGAGAATAAAAACGATTTGCGATGATATACGGCTAGAACAGCCAGAAAATCAAGACTTTAGCTTCAGTTAACCTGAGCGATCGCGCAACAACCTCCACTTCGGGGCGATCGCCCCTCTCCACCCAATGCGATCGCCCATCTACTCCATTCTTTCAGTGAACGCGATCGCCCCCCAACTCCATCACCTCATTGAACGCGATCGCCCTCTCCAGCCAACGCGATCGCCTCTCTCCAGCCAATGCGATCGCCCCCTCACACCTTTCATTTTTTGGCGTTGCTGAATAGCGGGATGATTTTGTGAATCTTCAAATAGACTCTGTTTGGCTTTAAGGGATCGATTCATCCCTTGGTTCAGCAACGCCCATTTTTTCATTTCAAAGATGCGATCGCCCCCAATTTCTGGGAATACTACGGAAAGAACGGGATAGTTTCACCCAGTTTCCAGGAAATCCACAACTTGAGAACGGTTGAACTATCATTGATCTGCATCGAGCCTAGTCTGCCAGGGATTTAATAACATGCTGAATAATCGTGATCGCCTCGAAAAACTGATGCATCAGGCTGAAGAACTCATAGACGCAGGTGACTATGAAAAGGCAAATAGCGCTTGTCAGCGGATATTGCAAAGATATCCGACAAGAATTGAGGTTTTAGAACTATATATTGAGGCATTATCGAATTTAGATAGCGTTAAACAGCATCATTTCGATAGATTTATGGAAGCTGTTAAGCCATTCATTAAGCAACAGGAATATAGAGACGAATTGTTGAATTTACTTGAATATGACTTGACCAATGATTGTTATCATCCGTTTTTTTTAGATATTTATGTTGGTATTTTAGTAGATCTAAATCAACTAGAGAAGGCGAGTAAATTATTCGAACAGTCACTGACACGACGTGACTCCCGCCTATATCAAAATGATGTTAAAAGCCATGTAGCAATTGGACTTAAGCTATGTCGATCTTTATCAAAATTAGGAGATTATTCTCAATCGATCGCAACTTATAAAAAGTTGCTCTCACTTGAGCCAGATGACTACATGGTTCTATCAAAGCTTGGAATTACATTGATGGAAACTAATTTATATGAAGAGAGTTTTCTGGTATTTGAAAAGGTTCTCAAAATCAAACCAGGTAATTTTGAAGCTTTATATAACTATGGGAGAAGCCTAACTCAGTCAGGAAGATATCTTGAAGGATTAAGGCTTTTGGAAAAAGCCTTAGAAATACAACCAAATCGTTCTCAGTTACGAGAAGTATATATTAATTCATTGGAAAAATTTGCAAATATATTGCTGAGAAAAGGAGAATTTAATAGGGCGAAAAATATTTTTAGTAAATTATTAGATATTTTCAGTAAATTATTAGAAGTCGAACCTGATAATAGAAACATTTTGACTCAATATGCAGTTACACTCAGCCGACATGCAAGTGATTTAGCGTCTAATGGTAAGTATTTAGAGGCTTTCAAATACTTTGAAGAATCGCTACAAATTGAACCTAATAATGCAATTACTCTCAGTCGCTATGCAGGCACTTTAGCAGAAATTGGGCAGCACGAAAAAGCCTTGGAGTTTTTTGAGCGATCGCTACAAATTGACCCTGACAATGCAATTACTCTCAGTCGTTATGCAGGAACATTGTCAGCCATTGGTCAGTACAAAAAAGCGTTGTGGCATTTTGACCGATCGCTACAAATTGACCCTGACAATGCAATTACTCTCAATCGTTATGCCAATACTTTAGTATCTAATGACCAGCACGAAAAAGCCATGCAGTTTTTTGAGCGATCGCTACAAATTGACCCTGACGATGCCATTACTCTCAGTCGTTATGCAGGAACATTGTCAGCCATTGGTCAGCACGAAAAAGCCTTGCAGTTTTTTGAGCGATCGCTACAACTTAACCCTGATGATGCAATTACTCTCAATCGTTATGCCAATACTTTAGTATCT
>JAYKIC010000127.1:0-19645 GCA_035284985.1 Leptolyngbyaceae cyanobacterium | reverse complement strand
AGCCATGCCGTTGGAACATCAGCCCCACCTGTTAATTAACCGATGCTGAGTTCCTCTAATGATCCAGTAAAGCCTGTGATATTGATAACAGCATCGCGGTTGGCTTGGAATCCGGCTCTGGGATCGTTAAGGGCGAGGAAGGTTTGTTCGCCAATGGTGAAAGTAGCGGCTCCCCGGCTAGTGAATTGGGCATGGGTGAGGACAGCGCGGATGCTGGATCGGGTGAAATCTTCAATGGAACCTAATTGCAATAGTTCGTCAGCGGCGATCGCCCACCTACTATTAATCTCATCTCGACCAATGGCGAGGTCGATGATGTGGTCGTAGTTGGCCATGGGCGAATCGATGGGCTTGCGGAAAATAAAGCGATCGCCCTTGCCACCACCGCTGATCACATCGGCTCCTTTGCCACCGTGGAGGTAATCCCGGCCAGCGCCCCCCACCAGTTGGTCGTTGCCCTTGCCCCCCGTGAGGCGATCGCCCCCCTCGCCCCCAACCAGGAGATCATTCCCCGCATCGCCCCGTAGCCGATCATGGCCGCGATCGCCATAGAGTCGATCATTTTCCCCATCCCCCTGGAGCCGATCGGGACCATCCCCCCCCCATAGTTGATCGACCCCCAAGCCACCACTGAGCACATCTTGGCCCAGATTGCCAATCAGTCGATCATCCCGTTCCCCCCCTTGCAGTTGGGTATCGGCGGCTGGGGAGGTCAGCGTCAGGCCAATGCCTTGACCCGACCAAGTGATATCACTCAAATCCTCTAGGGTCGGAATCAGGTGGGCGGAAATTTGCTGTCCTGATACGGCAAACAGAATGTCGTCAATGTAAAGGCTACGGTTAATCCAGGCATCATCGTGGACCAACTGCCCTAGATTGGTAAGCCCTCCGTTCCCGTCAACCTGGAATACTTGCAGGGTTGTGGTGTACGAGAAAGTAGTGAAATCGTAGGTTTCCACCGGAATCGCCAACAGGTTATGGCGAGGGGAATAGGTAATAGCTCGGTGGTTCCACAGAGCTTCGGAGGAGGTAAAGTCTCCAGCAAAAATATAGCTATCGATTTCCTGGGGATTGGCTAAATCAGTAACATCGAACAGGGAAATTTTTAAGGCTCCAGCAATGCCTGTCTCAGGGTCCGCATCCTGGCCCACCCCTAGGAGGAGAGTGCGGCCATCCTGCTCAATCACCTGCAAATATTCGGAGAATCCGGGGACTTTCAATTCGCCAATGAGTCGGGGATTGCGGGGATCACTCAGGTCTAGGGTGAAGAGGGGATCAACCTGTTCAAATGTGACCATGAAGCCATAGTCCCCTCGAAAACGGGTGGAGAAAATTTGTTCACCGGGGGCAATATTTTCTAAGCGACCCACAATATTGAGATCTGCGTCCTGTTGTTCCAGGATGTAAACATTATTGCTGGTGTCGTTCCAGAATCCACTGGTAGTGGTAATTCGCAAAAAACCTCCGTGTTCATCCACGGAAAATTGATTGTCGATGGCACCGGGAACCTGTCCCTGGGCCACCCAGTCCCCCGTATCCAAATCTACTTTGACAATTTCGGTGAGGGTCTCCGCCTCGTAATCCTCTTTCAGGAGATACAGGGCATTGGCTGAGACAAAGACTTCTCGTACCCAGTCAGTGGGAATTCCCGTGGCCGCATCTACGCCCAATCGTTCATTACCCACATCAAAGGTAGAAATGGTGGTGAGTTGCCATGGATCAGGGTCTAGGGGGCTATAGATATCGGTTACATCTGTTAGGAGGCCATTTGTGATGGATTGCCCCGTACCATCTACGGTGGCGACATTGGGCAGGGCCAGATCGAGGGCGATGGAATGGATGCGATCGCGATATTCCGCCTGGGTTTCATAAAATCCGTTGGCTTTGATGATGGGCGCAGGTAGGGAAAAGTTATTGTTCGTGACCACAAATACCTCGTTACCGATCGCCCGTGATGTGACCAACCAGCCCTCTAATGTCGAGGTTTCCACCAGATTCAGGTTTGTTGGATCAGTAATATCAAACACTGTGACCTGCACCGTCGGTGTGCCGTCATAGTAGCCATAGAGGGCATCGGTGAGGGTGACATCGGTGGAGAAGTAGTCGGTGGGGGCGTAGCCAGAGGCAATTACGGTGAGGCGATCGCCCTGCAAATACATCCCATTGATCTCACTCCAACTGTCTGTAATCGGAATCCCTATCCTCAAATCACTGACTGACTGATCCGGGGGTAGGAGGGGATCGGCATCAAAGAAGGGGGCGAGGGAAAATTGGGCGGCGATCGCCAACTGCCGAGCATCACGGGCATCCACAACGGTCAACAGTTGGCCATTTACCTGGTAGATAAACTCGCTATCGGTTTCCACCAAATCTGCCTCATCCACCCCCTCCACCTGGGTATTGGTTTCAGAAAAATCCCTTGGATTATCTCCCACGGCATCGCTGCCGGAATCCGCATCAGGTGACGGTGGCGGACTTGGAGCTGCGTCCGGCACCGCAACCGGTTCCCCCGCCTCCACAGGCATCACCACAGGGATATCGATAAAATCATCAATGGGATAGTTGTAGTAGACCTCGGCACTATCTCGACCAAATAAGTCAGCATATTGAGAGACCGCCTGTTCAATCAAGTAGGTCTTCAATGCCACAGCAGACGCAAACTGTTCAAACGAAGTGGATGGCATCGATTTTCATCTCCTAGGCAGCATAATGAGGTTGCGCCTACAACCCCGATGTTATAGCGATGCTCACATGGGAATCGCGCTCCTAATCTAGCGAAAAGGGGAGGGGATGCCAAGCGTTTGTATCGAAAAAGACATGGGAAAAATGGCCCCTCGGAATGAGGCGCTCAACCGCAGTCAGAGAACAACCTGGAAAGCCCGTCAATCGAGGGAATTAAAAGGCAAAAAACTGAAGGAAGAGG
Source organism: Leptolyngbyaceae cyanobacterium (assembly GCA_035284985.1). Taxonomy (GTDB): domain Bacteria; phylum Cyanobacteriota; class Cyanobacteriia; order CAKZMO01; family CAKZMO01; genus JAAHGY01. The sequence continues at coordinate 16,722 of JAYKIC010000127.1, read as the reverse complement.
GGAACTGCCGTTTCCAAAAGATTCATAAAGTTAGGTTTACCTGCACTGGGGCCTTCGGCGATCGCCTCCTGTTGTTCCACAATTCGTTGGGACAAGGAGGCTGCCATTAACTGACCATCCGTATTGTTCTCGGTCATGAATAGTTGCTCAGCCTGATTCGCATCGGCGATCGCCCCCATCACATCGGCCACATGGTAACGCGCTAGACTCCGGGCCAGATAAACCTCTGGGGTATCCGGTTCCAATTCAAGGACGCGGGTGTAGTAATCATAGGCGGCCTGAAAATTGCCCCGTTCCGCCTCATCCAAACCCATATCGTAGAGCAATTGGGCTGAGGTCACGCTGCGGGGTAAGCCCACGGCCCCTTGAAAGAACACATTACTTAAATCAGCGCCTTCTAAATTGGCCCCTTCTAGATAAGCCTGCCGTAAATCGGCCCCTGATAAATTGGCCCCTGATAAATTGGCCCCTGAAAGATTGGCATTGAATAAGACCGCCCCCGACAAATCGGCCCCTGATAAATCAGCCCCACTCAAATTCACCCGACTCAGATTGGCATAGCTTAAATTGGCATGTTGCAGATCAACCCGCGATAGATTGTTATAGACCATACTGGCATAACTTAAATCACAGAAAGCACATTCACGGGTGGTCAGCAACTGCTGGGTTTGCAACAGATCCTCTGCCCGTGCCGATCCTGCAAAGCCAACGGCAGTGGTTAACAGCACCATAGCTGGAAGGGAACAGAGTAGTCGTAAGCTCATGGCAGGCCATCCATTTAGAATGAGTTTAATCAACACACAATCTACAGTTCATATGCCTCAAACCCTACACGATTCAATCGAAAATGGGTAGGCACAGGCATAAAATTTTAATATAAGTAGAGGTGTCATCAGATATAGACCCTGCTGACGACCTGGGACGCTCTAATGTTTCCTACAATTGTTTCCTACAAGCCCCCCACCGCCAATCCGCCTACTTTAGAGCTGATTCGCTGAAAAATGGCGATCGCCCCGCTCCAGTCAGTCACCGATCCCCCCATCTTCCTTACCATGATAACCATTGGGGAGGATAGTCAGGCGGTTAACCATGGCCCCAGCCAGCCCCACATCTTTAGCCCGTCGCAAATTACATTGCCGTAAATCAGCCCCGATCAAAACGGCTCCCTCTAACTTCGCGTGCTGCAAATTCGCCCCCACTAACGAAACCTGGGTCAAATTCGCCTGCCGCAAATCTGCCCCGTAAAGATCCGCCCCAGTCAAGTCCGCGCCCTGCAAATTTGCCCCATACAAGGAAGCCCGGTACAAATTACACAACCTGAGGTTGGCCTGCTGTAACTGGGCTGAATTCAAGATGACACTAGATAGATTCGCCCCTTCAAAATTAACCACGTCTAGATTGGCCTGACTTAAATTGCAGTAGCATAGGTAAATTCCCCGCAAATCCCCACCATGGAAACTAACATTCTGCAAATTACTATCAAATAGAGTGGTGTGACTCAAATCTATCCCTCGAAAATCTCGACAACCATTGCGATAATTCGCCAGTAATTCCGTGATTCGTGATTCACTCATGCCAATTTCAATTAATACTGAGATACCTGACCCACCGTGGCAGGAGCTAATTCTCCAACAGCGAAACTAGTCAGATTTCAGTCAATCTGTGTCCCTGCTAGGGAGAGTGGCGTTACCCCAGTTCGGGGTTGTCAGCCAAATGCCTCGATAAGCAAATATACCTAACATGTATTTTACATAAATTAATACATGGGCCAATGGGTTTAAACACTGATTTAAGGTTTGCCAGCCCCATGGTTTTCTTGCTTTGCCAGCATTACAGCGATCGCTCTCGCCTTGATCGCAGTTGTACTAGCGGTAGAGTGTTGTAACTTTGGGCATACTGAGGATGAGGGGTATATTTGCACATCAAGATTGCACAAAGTTTACGTTGAGCATCTCCAAATAAAGCTAAATAGCTCGAGTTAGGGTGCAGACCAAATTATCTAACTTGGGTTTGAGATGGAACAGCGTATGAAAACGGGCGAAGACTTCTATACTCGATACGCGGCAGGTCAACGAAATTTCGGCCATGCTGACCTGCCCAACTTTGACTTGATCAATCAGGTTTTGCATGATCTGAATTTTTGTCGGGCTAACCTGAGGTGGAGTAATCTAAGCGGTTCAGATTTGACGGGAGCGTGCTTCAGCGGTGCGGATTTGAGTCATGCCCGTCTGATTGGGGCTAACCTAACCGGGACGGATCTGAGCCGAGCGGATTTGACCGGGGCGGATTTGAGTTGGGTCAATTTTACCAATGCCAATTTAAGCTACGCCACTTTGAAGGATGCCAATCTGAGTCATGCGAATTTGACGAAGATTAATTTGTCTGGGGCTAACTTACAAGGGGCATTGTTGCGCGGGGTTGATTTAACGGGTGCCCAGTTGGGGCGAGCCAATTTGAGCCGAGTTAATTTAGCCCATGCGGATCTGACGGGGGCCACCTTGAACAAGGCGGACCTGAGTCGTTCCAAGTTAAACTTAGCGAATTTGCAAAAGTCGGTGTTACAAGGGGCCGATTTGACCCAGGGCAATTTGCGGGGGGCAGATTTACGGGGGGCAGTTTTGCGAGATGTGAGTCTCAGCGAGGTGACGTTATCGGAATTACACCGTCGGCAACTGGATAGCCAAATTAATTTACATTTGGCAGATTTGCAGGATGCGGATTTATCCGGGGCGATTCTCAAAGGGGCCGACTTGCGCTATGCCGTATTGACAGGGGCCAATTTGAGTAATATTAATTTGCGGGGTGCCCATTTAATTGATGCGTTGTTGTGTGGGGCCGATTTACGCCAGGTGGATTTACAGGGCAGCATTTTTAGCCAGGTGATTTTGGCGGAGGCCACGATGCCGGATGGGACGGTGCGGTAGGACGGACGACCATCATCTAGGGGAAAGAGCCGGAAAGAGCCTACGGGGTTGAGGTAGCCCAGACTTGAATATGAATGCGATCGCTCCCATCCCGTTGAATACGCCCCTGTAACCCCTCTCCTTGAAAATTATATTGAGTTCGTTGCCCCTGCCGCACTTGGGTCAACCCCTGCTCCATCGCCTGGGACAGTTGACCATTGACCATACCATTCAACGCCACCCGAATCATCAGGGGATCGACCGCCTGCGTCACCCACACCTCACTTTGCTGGACCCGATCGGCGGGGTCATAGACATAGGTGAGGCGCACTCGCTGGTTCAAGGCGTAGGAGTCAATGCGAGTGTTATTGGCCCCCGATGTCGTTTGGGTCGGAGGCCCAATCAGATTTTGCACCGTTGCCGCTGAGGTACCCAGACGAATGCCCGGAATACTGCGAATATTTTGGGGATTGGTGGAGTTGCCACCCTCTGTTGTTGGGTTTTCGCTACCGGAGTTAGGGGTGGTGAGGGGAGGAGCTGCCGGAGTCGGAATAGGCAGATCCGTTGGGGGAGCGTTGCTAGCAGGTTGGTCCGATTGGTTATTAGGGGTGCCATTGCTAGGGGTGCCATTGTTGGGGATGCCATTGTTGGGGATGCCTAAGTCCACTTCATCTGGAACGTCGGAGTCGATCGTTTCATCAGTGCCATTGGCATTGTCCGTATCCGTAGCCGGATTGGAGGAGGATTCAGGCAGGTCTGTGGGACTGGATACGTTGGGGGGAGGGGCCTGATCGCTGGTGTCTGGCGGGGTGGAAACGGATTCTGGGAGGGAGCGAGGGAAGAAAAGGGCGATCGCCATCCCCCCCCCAATGGCCAATAAGCCCAACAACACCAACCACCACGCTGATTCATCCGATTTACCCGATGTTTCCGAGGGAGTAGAGTGAGACCCTGGGGTTGGAGGCATAGGAGCGGCGATCGCCACGGTCGGACTATGGCTGTCCCCCTCTGGCGGCAACGTACTCCCAGGTTTTTGGGTAGCTGGCGGTGAGGTTATAGGTGTAATCGAACTAGACGATCCCATGGGAGTCGGTTGGTGAGGTGGGGGCACAACCGCCAGGGTGGGAGCACTACTATTTCCCGGCGACGGTTCCCCAACAGGAGCCGCAATTTCGGTGGGTTCGGAAAGACGGGGCGTTTCTAACTCCTGATGGACCACTGGATCGGGGGCCGCACTGGGCAATAGATCGAGCCATTGTTGCATAGAAGCAGGACGATGTTGAGCGTCCATCGCCATGCCTAACAGAATGGCCTGGTTGACCGCTGCGCTGAGATGGGGGACAATCTGCCGAGGTTCGAGTAGGGGTTGGCGATCGCGCAACACCGCCGCCACCGGAACCTGCCCCGTCACCAACGCATACAACGTCGCGGCCAGTCCATACACATCGGTAGCCGCTGTCCGCTTAGCCTGGGCCAAATATTGTTCCACCGGAGCATAACCATCAGACAGGATACTCGTATGGGTTTGAGTCGCCCCATGGGTAAATTCACGGGCGATCCCAAAATCAATCAGCACCACCGTTTGCGTCCCCTGTCGCAACATGATATTGCCCGGTTTCACATCTCGATGGAGTAATCCATTGTTGTGAACCACCGTGAGCGCTGTGCCGATTTGGCGAACATAATGGATGGCTTTATCCTCTGGACAAGGTGGCCTAGAATGAACGAGCCGATCCAAAGTATGCCCCGCGATATAGTCCATTACCAGATAGGGCACCCCATCCTCTACAAAAAAGTCATTCACCCGAACAATGTTGGGATGGACACACAGGGCTAAACGCTTCGCCTCATCCTGAAATCGGTGCTGCAACGGGTCAAAATTATGACGAATATGGGTTTGAGGCTTTAGGGTTTTGATCACTACTGTTTGAGCCAGGGTATGGTGGCTGGCCTTAAACGTAACCCCAAACCCCCCTTCTCCCAACGTTGCCTCCAGGGTATATTTTCCACCCTGAAGGGTTTTGCCCACCAATGAATCCATACCTCACCTACACCCGTTGCGCTCACTACCGTCTTCAATTATCCCCCCAAGCCTAGCAACAAATGTTGGCTCCTGGTCTACAGCTAAGGGTAGGGCCGTGGGTTGGATTTTGATCGCCTGCCTTAACCACCCCATAGCACTCTGCATCATCCCAGCCCACAGTGTTACAAAAAGTGTTACAAAAAATGTTGTAAAAAATGTTAGAGCGGGTTGACCTAATTTAAGAGGGAAAGGGCGACTGTTCAAAGATTATCCACAAATCTCTGGCCCAACTCTATCTTTTACAGTCATTGATATACTATTATGAGAAAAACTGTTAAGGAATGTAACGCATCTGATCTGTTCTTAACGGTTATTATAGATAGCTAACGAAAAACCTTAATGATGATTAAACTGAGCTTGCCAATGAATACAGCTATAAGACCTATTCAATCTGGATCTAAGATGGTGCGGGTATGGCGATGTGTAATCGCAGGTTGTGTGGCCCTCTGGTTATGGGGCGTAGCTCCAGCCGCCCATGCGTTTAATAACCCTGAACTGTTACCCGCAGAGCCGACGAATATTATTGATCTAGCTGATTCCCTTGCGAGTCTCCAAGAGCAATCATTAGATCAGCAACTGGCTAAGTTTGAACAGGAAACAGGTTGGAAGCTACGGGTTCTGACTCAGTTTGATCAAACTCCCGGACGGGCAGTTAAAGATTTTTGGGGTTTGGACGATCACAGCTTTATGTTGATTGCTGACCCCCGTGGGGGTAACTTGCTCAATTTCAGTGTGGGCGAAGCCTTTCGAGATTTTTTCCCCCGCACCTTTTGGATTGAGTTGCAAACGCGCTATGGCAACCAGTTTTTTGTTCGAGATCATGGCGAGGACGGGGCCATTCTTGGGGCCATCAATGCCCTGAAAGGATGTCTAGAGCAAGGCGGTTGTAACGCAGTGCCCGGATTACCCAGAGAGCAATGGATTTTGACCTTTGTAACTTCATTGCTAGGGGGAGTCATTTGTGGCTTTGCCGCCCATCCTCGCAAACAGGGTCAAGTTTTTGCTTGGCAATGGATGCTGATTTTTTCGCCACTGTGGGGGATGCTGTTCATCGCCTTTGGGATTGGTCCTGTGATTAGTCGGACCTCCGACTGGTTGCCCCTAGCCCGGAACGTTGCGGGGTTTTTGCTGGGCTTTGTGGTAGCGTTTCTAACCCCAATGTTCAATCCTTCATCTACGTCGGAGGCAGGCTAATCTACCGCAAGGCTTCGCTTTACGTTCTAAGGTACGGGAAAAGTATTCTGGTGTAGGGTTGTTTTTTATACAATCCCTTACAGAATATTTACCTTAATTTAAAACTAGGGGATCTCAGGTGTTAATGGCATCGATTAGGATTGAAACATGCCATTAACACCTGAGATCTCGGCAGTATGAATGCTAAACGATTCAGCTTATCGGTAATGGCGATCGCCCTCGCCAGCATTTTTTCGGTTTACGATCGCCTTCCCACTTCATCCGCCTTCAAACCATCCCCTTCAACCTTCCTCAATGCCATGGAAAGCCCAAGCGTCGAGTTTCAGAACTCGACTTGGTCTTTTGAACCGGAACCCGATACATATTCCGATCAAGCTCTGTTAGACCTCCGTTTCTTGAACGAAGCGGTGGCAGGAGAAACCGGATTTGTTCGCCGTTCAGCCGATGGCCAGGATTTTGTGGCAGGTGATGGCTCTCCCTTACGGTTTTGGGCCGTTAACTCTCAGGTCTGGGAGCGATCGCCCCAAGCACTCCCAGACCACGCCCGCTTTCTCGCCAAACGAGGGGTCAATTTGGTGCGGTGGCACGGCAATATTCCCAATCAAGCCCCCCACGCGACCTGGGGCGAAATTAACCAAGGGGAGCGAGATCGGTTGTGGCAATTGGTCGCCGCTATGAAACAGGAGGGCATTTACGTTACCCTGTCCCCCTACTACTCCCAATGGCTACAACCTCAACCGCAATGGCCCGTACCCCGCAGTAGCGAGACCATGCATGGGCTACTGTTTTTTGACCCGGAGATGCAATCGGCCTATAAAGAGTGGCTCCGGCAACTGCTAGAACCTGTGAACCCCTATACCGGGATCGCATTAAAGGATGATCCGGCGATCGCCCTGCTGCAATTGCAAAATGAAGATTCCCTGTTGTTTTGGACATTCAATGATATCAAGGGGGACGATTTAGCCATTCTCCAACGGCAATTTGGTCAATGGTTGGTGACAAAATACGGCAGTTTGGATGCCGCATCCCAAGCATGGCAGGGAAATTCCTTAAACGAGGATCAGCTTAGCACCGGATTAGTAGCCTTCTATCCATTGTGGGAATTGACCCAGACCGATCAAACCCATGTACCGGGCAAAATCGAACGGCTAGCGGATCAAACCGAATTTCTCACGGAAACGATGCGCCAATTCAATGCCGAAATGGTCCGGTTTTTGCGAGAGGACATCGGTACACCCATTTTGATTAATGGCGGTAATTGGAAAACGGCCAATGCGTTGCGCCTCTATGATGCGGAACGCTACTCCTACACAACCACCGATGTCATTGGGGTCAATCGTTATTATGGTGGGGTACACCAGGGAGAACATGCGGGCTGGGCGGTTATTGCGGGCGATCGCTTCACCGACGACTCCGTATTAACCCAACCGTGGCAATTTCCCCTCAACCTCAAACAGGTAGCCCATCATCCCATGATCGTCCCTGAAAGTTCATGGACCCCTCCCCTAGACCACCAATCGGAAGGCCCATTTCTGGTCAGCGTATTCCAGTCCTTGACCGGAATTGACGGATTTTACTGGTTCACGACCCAAGAAGCCCAGTGGCAACACCCCTCATCCGCCAATGGCTTTCTCGACTCTCAGGGGAAATGGATATTTGCCACTCCAGAATTATTGGGCAACTTCCCCGCTGCCGCCCTAGTGTATCGCCGAGGCTATATCCAAACCGCATCCCCGGTGGTGCAAGAAGTGCGACCTGTAGAAGACCTATGGCAACGGCGATCGCCTGCCATTAGCGAGTTACCCGGTTTTGATCCCAACCGCGATACCGCCCTAAGCCAGGTTCAAGCACAACCAGAGGGCAATATCCACCCCCTCGCCTTCCTGACCGGACCTGTCACCACCACCTACACAGACCCAAGAAGTCAGCAAAGTGCCGACCAAGGGACTTCCCAGAGGTTGGACCTGAGCCAGTATATTGATAGCGATCGCCAAATCGTGCAGTCCCGCACCGGAGAAATCATGTGGGATTATGGCAAAGGTCTTTGTTGGGTCGATGCGCCCCAAGTCCAGGGTGTCACAGGTTTTCTCGCCAATTATGGTCCCATTACCTTGGGCGATATTTCCCTCACCTCCACTAACCACTATGCCACAGCGATGGTGGTTTCCCTGGATGGGGTACCCATCGCCCAGTCCAATCGGCTCCTAGTACAGGTGGGCACCCGTGCCCGCCCCACTGGATGGCAACAGACAGCCACGGAGTGGACTGATGCCAACAACCAATCCTATAACGGCTTTGAAGTGATCAACCATGGGGAAGCACCGTGGCAAGTGATCAGTACCAAAATGGACATTCACGTCCGTAATCCCCGCATTAATCGAGCGATCGCCCTCGACATGAATGGCATGGCCCGTGCGGCTGTCTCCCTTAAACCCATTCAAGGTGGCCAGCAGCTAACGCTGCCGCCAGATGCCAAGTACATCATCCTGGAAAACGCCTCCACCAGACGATAGTCGATCATCTACTATCCCGAAAATTGGGGTAGAGTACTTGCTGAGCGGGTACTCCACCCCAATTTTCGGACGACTCTGCTGCTGCTAGGGTTGAACGGGCCTTAAAGTTGGCCACCCATCAGCAAGCCCATCATCACCACTAACAGCCTACGGCCTGAATGGACAGAACCTTGTGGGTTAACGGTGGTTTGGTAGAGGGCGATCGCCACCGGAGTCAGCACAACCGTCATCACCACTAACTGAAGTGACGGAAACACAAGCAACAATCCATCAATCAGTACCCGCACCACCATGGCTCCCACAAACCACCGCACTGCTTGGGGCAACAGAAAACGTCGCGTCCTTTTAGGGCGGGTGACAGCAGTCGAAGGGGATGCAACACCGTGGGCAACGGTGCGATTGTTCTGTGGGTCGTGGGCCGAGGATCGACCCCTATCAGGCCACCAATGTTGTCCTTTAGCGGCGATCGCTGCCCAGATCGCCGCTAAAGCATTGGCCCTGGAAAAACCATGGGCCTGGGATGTGGGCGATCGCCCCGATGACCATTCCCCCTGAATCCCCTGAGACCGAGGATAGGGATGGGCAGAATGCAGATCGACAGCAGAAGACTGGGTGGAATACTGCTGACGGAGCTGGGTTGCCAGTTCAAGCGCTGTTTGATACGCCATTACCCTGGATGCGGTTTGGCTGACTGGCGAGGGGGCGATGGGTTGGGAGGAAGTTGACGGAGAAACAACAGATGGAGGTGGAACAAGTAATGGGGAGACTGATGGCGGAGAAACGGATGGCAAATCCGGCATTTTCGCCCCAGACGACCTTTGAGTGGCCACCCCTAAAACAGGGCTAACTTGCGCCATGGCCAACCGAGCTTGCCGCCCCGCTACGCTCTTGTACAAGTCAGCCGTTGTCCGCCGAGAAACGATAGGGGAGGGTGGTCTCGCCCCCATTAATTGAGGATCAGGGGGGGTATCATTCAAAATCGAGGAATGTGACCGCTCTGGCAGGGCGGACTCTTCCACTGCGCGATAGGGATGAGTTTGGCCAATTTGACGAAGCTTAGACTGAATCCGCTGGATTTCGAGTTGACTGCCGTACATAAGTAAATCACGGGGAATGCTTAATAGTTCAATAGTACCATAAAGCATCTTCAGAGCATCAACGCGCCAAGGGGAAATTTACAATTTAGAACATTTGAACGCCCAAAGTCCCATGAAGCACTGCCAGCCTACTTAATCAACGGGAGGCTCGGCAACGGGAGGCTCGGCAAAGAGAGGCTTGGCAAAGAGATTGAGCGGCAAGTGACCATATAGGTCATTGGCACCCTGATCGTAGGCCGACTGACAGGAGACCAAGATTCCTCGGTGGCTGCCAGTGTAGCGGTCCACATGAAACAACCCCGATCGGGTATTGTATTTTAGGTAAACTGGGCCGCTATGATCGGGGCAAGGATGCTCGATGCGATCGCCAAATGCCTGACCATACTGGAGGAGGGTGGTATAACCTTGGCTAATATTATCGGCACAAACTCCCAAAATATAGTAATCCGCATGTTGCACCAACACCAAGATGGCAGACTGTAAGGTGGCAGAATCAACGGTGTTGCTGAGATTTGGATTCGTGCAATCAAAGGGTTTTAATAATTGATGGGCTTGGTCAACGGTTAGGACCGGAGGGTTAGAGTTTTGGGTCATGGCGATCGCATCCGCGAAACAGGATTAGGATACGCTGTGACCATAGCGAATTTTGGCTCAGGAGACAAGCAAACCGTCGGGAAAGTCCATCCCCCCAAACAATCTTAGGTTTTACTTGGGTTTTATTTCGTGACCATTCCTAAGCTTTTGTAAACTGATCACTGGCTTTAAATTTGCTGGGGTCCACTTGCTGCATCCACTCGATGAGTGTCGCAGATTGTTGATCAAAGATCCCATTTTCCACAATGGCCGCCAGATAGCACTGCCGTTGCTTAACCACAATGGCACAATACTCTGTACCATAAACGACTGAATAGCTAAATCCTTCCAGTCGGAGGGAAGACATGAGGAGCGATCGCAGTCCCAACGCCTGAAAAATAGTTTGCACCCAGCTAATATCCTGATATCGGCTAGTCGTGTAATATTCCCTAGGTAAGCCATTCAAGTCAAAAACAGCGGCTCCTAGAATGTGCCTAATAGTCAAAGTTAACGTAGAAGTTGGGGATTTAATGTCAGATGGCATAGTCAGCCCAAATAATAAACTGTAAACGGGTTCTCAAAGGTAGATGACGAAATTTCAAGGGGTAAGGATTCTGAACGTGTAGCGGTTCTCTTTTTGCCAATGGAAACTGGGTGAGCTAAGTTGAAGTCATTTCAAAGTGTTAAAGTATGTCAACCCATACTTCATTTTCTTAAAACGAAGACAACGTCACAGCCGGATAAATTGTGTAGTCGTTAATGGCCCCAGGTTCACATAAGGAGTTCTACATAGTTATAACCTGTTTCTCAGCATCTCCAGCGAATGTTGTGTTACTGCCGCGCAAGATGGGTGAATGGTACTTTGGCGATAAACCGTAAACCCGATATACTGAGCTATCAAGCTTAATTCCCTACCATCAGCGATACTCTTTGCCCTCCTAATAGGCTTAGTATTCCCTCGCCTGAGTCATTCTGCACGAAGTTTGATCTACTGTTGATATTTCGTAGAGTTGCAATTGTGACAAAGTCAGCCGAATCTGCTCAACAAATAGCCTTAGACTTTCAATTGGATGCAAGTCTAGGGGAGAATTCTGCGCCCCCCCCCGCTGTCTTGGAGGCAGCCTTATCCCCAGAGAAACTAGCCTATGCTCCAGTCCAAGTCCAAACAGGCGAACCGGGGCAAAAATGTAGAGAAGCAACGAATACCTATGTTCAAGCCAATTTAAATCTTAAAGATTTAGAAGCCCCTGCAACCCGCCCATGGAGTGGGACTGCCGATGGGAATACTAATCAGGATGCAGTTAACCAAAGCGGGGATCAACCAGATGGGATCAACCCTGAACTTTTGGCCCATGGTTCCATATTATTTAGCCCCGGCGGTCACTTTACCTATCGCGTCATCGGAGCCTGTTGTCGTTTGTTCGATCGTAATGAACTGCCTTGGCCCTGTTGCCGGATTCAGTGGCGGAGTAAGGAACCCAGTTGGCGGCGCATTGGCAAGCGGTTTGTACCTGATTTGGCGACTAAATCCTTCCCGTCCTATTCGGTCGAGATTCTCGACCATGATGCGTCACCAGAACCCGTGGTGGTGACGTTATACTGGCGACCCCTTTCGGCTAAGGCGCGATCGTGGTGGTACCAGCGCTATGCTCCATCGCACCCTGGAGAACGGGGCTAGGGGGCAGTGGGCCTAGTTCAGCAGGATGGACAGACATTCTAACCTTCAGGCTAGAATGCCCAGGGTGGGATACCGTATCCCACCCTAACTCAGCCTTCTCCCTGGAACACGGAGCTATATTCTACAGCCGCTTCAGGTCAGGATATTCAGCCACCATCTCATCGGCTGACAAGGTGACTCCTTCGGCTTGGGGACTCCACAGCACTTCAAGGGCTAGCATATCGTCTCCCCCCACTGAACCAATTTGGCTAACGGCCCGACGCAAACCCTGTTCCGAGCTAACGGTCGGCATGTCCAATTTATTGGTGGTAGCGACCAAAATCGTCGCCACGATGTATTCGCCAGGTTCTTCCTCCAGAGTGGTCATCTCACCCGATGCTTCAGTGGCGGTAGCCTGACGAATTTGGCTATTGACATTGGAAACCGTTTCGCCGCTGAACTTACTGCGTTCAGTTAATGCCATCCGGTTAAATTCAGCTTCAGCCTCATTGAGCCGGGTTTGACTGGTGCTAGCGTTGCCATAAATCCAGTACTCCGGGTGACGGAGAAGGGACAGGGTCGCTTCCTGGAGGACTTGGGCTAAGCCTGTGGCTGATCCCGTGTCTGCGGTCTGGGCCATACGGTTCAGGTCCGATTGCAAAAACTTGGCATTGGCTAACAGACCGATTTGGACTTTGGCTAAGGTTACTTTGGGGTTGGAGCTAGCGGTTTCACCTCCCGCTAGGGCACCGTCACTGCCAATATTACGAATGGTTTGGATTAGGAAATTGGCGATCGCCATAAAAATCAGAATCGTAAACAATCCACCAAAGCCACCCCCAAAACCAAAGAAGGGCAGCAAAAATGGGAAGCCAAAACCGCCCCCGAAAAAGCCCCCGCCATAGGCTCCACCGGAGGGAGCGGGAGCACGCCGGGGCTGCACCATGGTACGACTCGGTGCCCGGAAGCTACCGCCGCCAATGCGCCCCCCGGACCGAGCGGCTAGGGCACTATCCGCATGGCCAAACGCGAGGAGAAATACCAGACAGATAGCGACAAGGGGCTTGATAAAAGATTTTAAGGGTTTGAAAAAGGAACAAGTTAGAAAATTGGATTTCATCATTCTTTTGCTGCGACTCAATTGTGATACGGCGATTGCGACTTCATCTCAATCAGGCTGATTGCAGGGCCACGATCCTCCGTTGGCGATCGCCATTCAGGGTTCGGCTATGCCCTCAAACCAGGGTTTACCAGTACCACCAACCTTTTGAGAGACACTCACGCACTCTTTAATTTAAACTGTACCGTTATCTTCCCAACACCGCCTGAGGATTTGGATTGATTTAAGAGGGGGATATCCGTACCGCATCCCTTACTAGGTTGGCCCAATTGTCCGGCTAAAGGTTCGTTTGAACTATTGTGATTTAAGTGCTACGGTTAAGGATAGAATAATCCGAAAAACCTCATGTATGCGTAGGTACAGGATATTAACGGGGATGGCGGGGGGGCTGTATGGAAATTTTGTCGGTGGCGTTGAAAAATTTTAAGGCCCATCGCGATCGCCAGTTTAAGTTTTGTCCGGGAACCAACGCCATTTGTGGTGAAAATGGGGCGGGGAAAACGAGTATTTTAGAGGCGATCGCTTGGACCTTGTTTAACTATCGGGGTAGCTATCGTAAGGATGATTTAGTCCGTAATGGTTGCCGCAGTGCCCAAGTGACCGTACAGTTTATTTCCAGTCGGGATCAACGAACCTATAGTATCCAACGCTGCACGAGCAAAGGGTATACTCTGTTTGATCCCCAGTTAAACCAGCGATTGCCTTACAACCGGATTGATGAAGAAGTGGTGCCGTGGCTACGGGAGCATTTAGGCGTGGTGGCAGGCACTGATTTGCCGCGCCTGTTTGAAAATACCATTGGGGTACCCCAAGGTATGCTGACGGCTGATTTTTTGCTGTCCGGGGAGAGGCGGAAGCGGGTGTTTGATACCATCCTCAAGGTCGAGGAATATAAGGAAACGGCTAAGGGGTTGGGGGATTTGCAACGGTATGCCGATGGCAAGGTGCAGACGCTGCAACGGGATTTGAGCCACTATGATGGGATGCTACAGCAGCGGCCAGAGGTGGAGTCCCGATACCACCAAGTGCAACAAACCATTCAGCACAATGAAGCCAAACTGGCGCAGTTGGAACAACAACTCACCCTCCTGCAACGGCAGCAGGCAGAATTGGAGGCCCAAGCCCAGGGGGTACAATCCTTGGCCCAACAGTTGCAAAATCTGACCCTTCAATTAGACAGTGCCCAACGGGAGTTGGCGCTGCGAGAGGAGGCGGTTGTTCAGGCCCAACAAGCAGTGCAGATGTGTACAGCCCATCAAGTCGGATACCAGCACTATCAGGAATCCGAGGCCCGGTTAAAGGAATTACAAACCCAACAGCAGGAACGGATGCGCCTCTGGCAACAGCGGCAAACCTTGGACCAACAGCGGGCGATCGCTGAACAACGCCTTGCCACCCTCACGGAAAAGCTGCACCAGATTGAACAGGCGGAGCAGACGATGGCATCGTTGCAACCTGCGGTAGAGCGGCAGACTGAGTTAGAAGTTGAAAAACGGGCGGTGGAACTACAACTACAAAATTTACAACGGTGGGGCATGGAGCAGGAAACCCTGACCGCCCATTTGCAACGGTTACGGCAAGATTGGCAACAACAGGCCCAAGCGATTAAACGGATTGAGGCATTGGAAACGGATGTTTTGGCAATCCCCACCTTGGAACACCAACGGGATCGCCTCCAAGCCCAACTGAGTCGGGTGGAGGTGGCCAAACAGTTTGAGACGGAATTTCGGGAGATTGTTACCCAGGTTACGACCCAACGCGATCGCCAATCGGCCCTCGTGCAATCAACCATTGAGCGATTACAACAGGCTCTGACCCATCATCTATCCTCCGATCTCAGCTCAGTGCTTCACACGACCGTAACGCTCTTGCAATCGGGAGGCTCACTAACGACGGATGTTACCCAGCGACTTCAGGAAATTTTGACCGATTTGGCCCAACAGGTGTCAGCAACCCAGATTAAACAACAACAGCGGGAGATTAGCGATCGCCTACACCAATCCTATCAATATCAAGGGGAATGGAGTCACCTAGAGGAACAACGGGAGCGATTAGCACAAATCAAAGCCGAAGGTAAACAAACCCAAGATAAAATTAACCAGTTAACCTCCCAATTGACCCAACAGGAAGCGGTCCAAGGTCAATATGTCCAACTGAGCGAAACCCTCAAAGCCCTTAATGATCCCCGCCAACAATGTCAATTACTCCAGGGGCAGCTTTCCCAAAAATCAAGCCTGCTCCAGCAGCGGGAAAGTCTAGAACAGGAGCTAACGGCCCATCGCACCGCAACCCAACAGGTGGATGAGCAACTGCGCCAATTCCAGGCACTAGATGACCAAATTGCAAAGTGGGAAGTATTGCGCCAAACCCACCATCCGAGCTATCTGACCTATTTAAAGTATCAACAAACCGCAGAGCAACTAGCTACGGGTCAGGCCAAGGTGGTTGAGAGTCAACGGACGATCGATCGCCTCTCGACCGAGAAGGAGGTGGTGCAGAAACAGTATACCCAGGCCACCGCCACCTACGATCCCCGGATACTAGAACAAGTCAATCAAGAGCTTATAAGCGTTCGCAGTGGCTGGGATCAGCTCCAGGGAAGCCTTCCAGAACAGCGACGACTCCTATCCGAATTGGAATATCGTCGAACGGAGTTAACCACCATGGTCGCCCAACGCGATCGCACCCAAACCGAACTGGGCACCACCCAAAGCAACCATGACTTCATTAGTTTTGCTCGTCATGCCTACAAGGAAGCTGGACCTCGCATTACTGAGCGCTATGTGCAGGTAATTTCTAAAGAAGCCAATCGCCTATTTCGGGAGCTATTAAATCGCCAAAATGTGGCATTGGAGTGGACCCGCGACTACGAAATTATTATTCAAGAAGGTCCACATACCCGACGCTTTATCAACTTATCTGGCGGTGAGCAAATGTGTGCCGCCCTAGCCGTGCGATTAGCGTTACTGCGGGTATTAGCGGATATTGACATCGCCTTTTTTGATGAACCCACCACCAATATGGACCGGACCCGCCGTGAGAGCTTGGGAGAGGCGATCGCCAACCTCAAAACCTTCCATCAATTATTCGTCATCAGCCACGACGACACGTTTGAGCAATTTACCGAACATGTCATCCTCGTTAAACGGGAGTCGGAAGAGATGGAGAACAATTGACAAGCTTAACAAACCATAGTCCGTGTTCAACTGGCGGCTGTCAGCGTTTGCAATGTCGTCTGCATGGCCGATACCGCCGTGCTTTGCTGCTCCACCGACGACTGCAACAGCCCTGCTAACTCCTGCAACTCACTTACCTTGTCACTGGCGTTCCGCAATGCCTCTTGCATCGGCTGCAACATCTCCTCATAGGTACTCACCTTGCCCTGCAATTCAGCAGCAGTCGCCCGCTTGCCAAGCCATTCTTGCTCTTTCTGCAAAAGCTCTTGACGCTGTTGCTCCACAGTTTCAGACTGTTGTTGTACCAGGTTCCCTTGCTGGGCGATCGCGGCCTCCAAATTGGCTACCTGCGCCTCCAACTGACTGATCTCATCCGCCAATTGGTTACGCCCCTGCTCCACCTGAT
>JAYKIC010000126.1:0-4697 GCA_035284985.1 Leptolyngbyaceae cyanobacterium | reverse complement strand
AGCCATGCCGTTGGAACATCAGCCCCACCTGTTAATTAACCGATGCTGAGTTCCTCTAATGATCCAGTAAAGCCTGTGATATTGATAACAGCATCGCGGTTGGCTTGGAATCCGGCTCTGGGATCGTGGAGCCTCTGGCTCCGGTTAAGGATGAGGCAGAGCCTCTAGAGCCTCTAATGAAGCTTCCCTGCGAGACGCTGGGAAGCAGGGTTAGCAAGAAACCTTACTCAGGTTGAGACGGGAACTGCCGTTTCAATGAATTTTCAATTTGGTTAATTAGTGTTCCATTCATGATGTGAAGGTGTTTGAAATGACAATAAAGCGACTACAACCCTTAATCAAAGCTATCCCAATTGTTTTAGGGGCATCCTTAATCACGACTATTCCGGTACGCGCATCCGAACAGCCTGATAATCAAGCTCAATCTTCAGGGTCTAATCCTACAGTTGCTGAGGGCATTCGCTTCGCTGATCCTCATGCAAGACATTCAATCATTCCCTCAGTAGATGAATCTGATTTGGTGATCACGGGTGCGTTTAGATTGGATGTTTGCTGGCGATACCTCTTTATTCGTGGGTTATCGAGTGTCAAGTATTGATTATTCTAGAGACAGTGGCGATCGCGACCTTGATGTGGATTTACTCTTTCACGGACCCTATTTGGGAACGGTCTTTCGCTTATAAGGAATCGGTCTTTTGCATGGGTTAATGTTGCTCTTCTATGACCCTTCCCCAAGCAACTTCAAGGCTGCTTCTAACTATAGATAGAGGAGCAACTTTCCGCCTAATCATCCAGTACGGTAGGTTAGGCGGAAAGAATTGGGGTTGCTGCTTTGACAGATGAAATGCTGATTAGATGGGCGATCGAATTGCCCTTGTGGGACTGGCATCGCTGGCGATCGCCCTAATCAACACCACCTGAGAAATAGGCCAGATCGTTATCGGAATATATACAGACGACCAAGGGGCACCTGGGTCACAGGTTCACAGGTTGCCAACTCTCCATCTACCCGTACTTGGAAGGTGTCGGGGTCCACTTCAATGGCGGGACAGGCATCATTGTGCAGCATATCCGCTTTGGTGAGCGATCGCGTATCCTGCACGGGTAACAACTCCTTCTTCAACCCCAACCGCTCCGGCAATCCCTTCTCCAAGGCGGCTTTGGTGACAAAGCCCACGGATGTCGCTTGGGGGGCATCGCCAAAACTGCTCCACTGGGGTCGATAGAGAATGGGTTCGCAGGTCATCAGTGAGGCATTGGATTCACCCATCGCCCCCCATGCGATGAAACCGCCTTTGAACACCACTTCCGGCTTGATGCCAAAAAATCCCGGTTTCCACAACACAATGTCCGCTAGTTTGCCCGGTTCAATCGACCCGACGTAGGCGGAAATGCCCCCGGTTCTGGCAACATTGATAGTATATTTCGCCAGATAGCGCAGGACTCGGTGGTTATCGTTGCGATCGCTATCCTCCGGCAAAGCCCCGCGCTGGTCCTTCATTTTGGAGGCCAACTGCCAGGTGCGACAAATGACTTCGCCAATGCGACCCATGCCCTGACTGTCGGACCCCAACATACTGATAGCCCCCATATCATGAAGGATGTCTTCTGCTGCGATGGTTTCCGCCCGAATCCGCGACTCGGCAAAGGCAACATCCTCCGGCACTCTGGGGTTTAAGTGGTGACACACCATCACCATATCCAGGTGTTCATCAAAGGTGTTGACCGTGTAGGGATTGGTGGGATTCGTAGATGAGGGCAAACAATGGCCGTAAGACGCAACTTTAATGATGTCTGGAGCATGACCACCCCCCGCTCCTTCGGTGTGATACATGTGGATGGTGCGGCCTGCGATCGCCGCCATCGTGTCCTCCACATAGCCCGACTCATTCAGGGTATCGGTGTGGATCTGCACCTGGAAATCGTAAGTATCCGCCACCGACAAACAGGTGTCAATGAGCGCAGGCATGGCCCCCCAATCCTCATGGATTTTGAGGCCGTAGGCTCCATTTTCCACCTGTTCCACCAAACTTTCCGGCAGGCTGGAACTGCCCTTGCCCAAAAAGCCAAAGTTAATCGGGAAGCCTTCCGCCGCCTTGTGCATGATGCCCAGATTATGGACCCCGCTGGTGCAAATACCCACGGTTACTGGTCCCAAGCCCCCCCCCAACATGGTGGTGATGCCCGTGGAGAGGGCTTCGGCACAGAGTCCAGCGCTGTCAAAGTGAACGTGGCAGTCCAGTCCCCCCGGTGTGGCAATCAGTCCTTCCCCGGCGCGGACATCGGTGTTGGCCCCAATCAGCAAATTGGGCAACACCCCGTCCATGATGCCAGGGTTCCCGGCCTTACCAATACCAACGATTTTGCCATCTTTGATGCCGATGTCCGTTTTCACGATGCCCTGCACCGGATCGATCAGCACCACGTTGGTAATCACCATATCTAGGGCACCTGCTGCTGCCGTGGCCTCCGCTGCCATACCCAACCCATCCCGCAGGGTTTTGCCACCACCAAACACACACTCGTCACCATAAACGGTGGTGTCACGCTCGACCTCCACCAGCAGCGACGTATCCCCCAACCGAATGCGATCGCCCACGGTCGGCCCAAATAACTCGGCGTACCGCTCCCGACTCATTTCCATGCTTTAATTCCTTAATGTATTACCCAGTTAGCCTTACCCAGCTATTCACTCTCAAAGCCAGCCGTCTGCAATCGTTCTAACGCTTGTTGCTGACAGGCCGGATCGTCTAATGAACCATCCACCAGACTGTTGAGGCCCCGCACTCGGCGATCGCCCCCCAGGGCCACCAGCGTCACCGACTTGGTATCCCCCGGTTCAAACCGCACCGCCGTCCCAGCGGGAATATCCAGTCGAAACCCATAGGCTTCAGCCCGGTCAAACCGCAATGCCCGGTTGACTTCAAAAAAGTGGTAGTGGGAGCCAATTTGGATGGGGCGATCGCCCCCATTGGCCACCGTAATTGTTTTGGTTTCCCGATTGGCATTCAATTGCAGCGTACCCTCAGCGCAAAGGATACCACCGGGAACGGGAAGTGCTGAATTAGACATTCGCTGTTTCCTCCGTGACCACACCGTCTTGGACAACCGGACGAATGGGGTTGTGAATACTCACCAACTTGGTGCCATCTAAAAAGTGGGCTTCCACTTGAATCAAGGGGATCAGGTCCGCCACATTGGGCAACACATCCTCCGTAGTCAGCAACGTCGCCCCTTCCGCCATCAGGTCCGCCACCGATTTGTCCTCCCGCGCCCCTTCAATGATGCAATCAGTAATGTAGGCGATCGCCTCCGGCACATTCAGCTTAATGCCCCGTTCCTTGCGTCGTCGGGCAATTTCTGCGGCGGTAAAAATAGTCAACCGTTCAAATTCTTTCGGCGTGAGATACATTGGCTGTCCCTTGCACGATCATTTCTCTCATTAGAGGTAATCATGTCAATCTCCCACCTCCGTAAATTGTGTTCACCATTACATTTCTAGCTCTCAGACCTTATAAAAAAGCAAAGATTCTCAGCGAACATCACCCCACCATTGTTGAGTTCATCTAAAAATATCGGCCATAAGGCAAAATCCCACTACACTGAAGGGTAATGCATAATTACTCCTGTACCATCCCCTAGGAAGCGACCAACTCGCCTATGTTGATTTCATTGCACATCGAAAATTTTGCGTTAGTGGATTGTCTGGATTTGGAGTTTCCAGCGGGGCTGAACGTGCTGACGGGGGAGACGGGGGCAGGAAAGTCCATTATTCTGGATGCGCTGGATTTGGCCCTAGGGGGCAAGGTATCGGGGCGATCGCTCCGCACAGGCACCAACAAGGGCCGGATTGATGCCAGCTTTAGCCTTACCCCGGAGTTGCGGCAGTGGCTGAAGCAGAACCAACTGGATAGCCCAGAGGATACCCTAGTGTGCAGTCGAGAATTGACGGCGGGGAAAGGGTCCGTTCGCAATCGCTCCCGCATCAATGGCATTCAGGTCAACAAGCAGCAACTGGAAGCCTTGCGCGATCGCCTGGTGGAAATTACGGCCCAGGGACAAACGGTACAATTGGGTCAGGCTAATGTACAGCGCAATTGGTTGGATGGCTTAGGGGGGCAAGATTTAATTGCCCAGAAGGCGGTGGTGGCCCAAGCCTATGAAGCCTGTCAAAAAGCCAAGCAAATTTTGGAGAAGCGTCGCCAACGAGAACAACAGCGTCAGGAACAGTTGGATCTGTTTGAGTTTCAAGCTAGGGAGTTGCGGGAAGCCAATCTTGATGATCCCAACGAGTTAGAGCAGTTAGAACAGGACCGTAACCGCCTCAGCCATGCGGTGGAGTTGAAGCAGCAAAGCTATGAAGTGTATCAAGCCCTCTACCAAAATGATGCGGGGGGTGAGGCTTGTGCCGATTTGTTGGGACGGGCGCAGCAAACCCTGGAGGAAATGGTGACGTATGATGAGCAAATTCAACCCATTTTAGAGATGGTGATGGATGCCCTAGCCCAAGTGGAGGAAGCCGGACGGGCAGTGAATGCCTATGGGGATGATTTGGAAACCGATCCGGAGCAGTTGCAGGACATTGAAGCGCGGATTATGCAACTGAAGCAAATTTGTCGGAAGTATGGCCCGACCCTGGCGGAGGCGATCGCCTACAATCAGCAACTTCAGGGGGAGTTAGACGACCTCAGCGATGG
>JAYKIC010000125.1:0-2548 GCA_035284985.1 Leptolyngbyaceae cyanobacterium | reverse complement strand
ATAAATGGACTGTCTTGAAAATCGTGGGTGAGCCAGAACCTCAACAGGCTCTTAATGCTGCCATTTCTCGCCCTAGATTGATATCTATATCCTACGAGTTTTGGTTAGCTCCGTTGGGCTAGTTTGTGCCATTTTGGGGACTGGGCGATCGCTTGCTGCCATTCGCTTGGAGTTAGCGGTTGCTCCACCAAGGTCATACCAAAGTGGGTTTGGGCAGCAAGGCTGAGGGCTGGGGTCACAGCCGCAACGGTGAGAGGGGCTGCGGTCCACAGGGGCGATCGCTCCAACGGGATACCAAACACCTGCTCAAATAGGTCAGAATCGGGACACAGGCGAATCGAACCGTGTTGGAGGATGGCATCCCCCCGTTTGAGTTGGGCGCTGCCGATCAGTTTGGTGCCGTCGGCCAACACTAAATCGGCGGCGGTGGCGGTGCCAAAGCAGTTGGGGTTGTGAATGTAGCCCCGTCCGGCGGTGCCGTAATCGAGATCGAGGCCCAACGTCTGCATTCCCGCGATTAAAAATTGGCAGAGGTGGCGATACACCTGGGTGCGATCGCCCTTCAATCCTGAGGTAATCACGGCATAGGTGAGTTCCCCCTGATGCAGTACGGCCCGTCCCCCACTGGGACGACGCACCAGATCAACGGCTTCCCCCTGCCAGGTGAGAGTATGCCAATGGTCAGGGAATTGGCGTTGGTGATACCCCAGGGAAATGGCGGCGGGGGACCAAGTGTAGAACCGTAGCACCGAGGGCATGAGTCCGGCTCGGTGCTGATCCAGCAACCAGGAGTCGATCGCCATCTGGGTTGTCCCGGATGCGATCAGGGGGGGAATCAGTCGCCATTGGGTCATCGACCTTCCCCTAAAAACCAAGGCGGAACAGTCGTCCGCCACTGGTGCCTTCGGTGATCACTAGGACCAACTGGTCGTTCAGTGCGGTGGGGCGATCGCACCCAAACACCGCCAAGGTACCGGTCAAGATTTCCCCCGGTTGCACGAGCACATCGCCGCCAGCGGTTTCAAAGCTGATGTTGGAGGTAAAGCGGGTTTCCTCTGGGTCCACCACCTTGGCAAAAATGGGCACGAACCCAAAGGGGCGATCGCTGTCATTCTGGATCACAATCCGGGCATTGAGGGTGGTGCCCCGCAGTTCAAAGTCTTCCAGGGAAAGGGTGATATTATCGCGGGTGAGGTTAACGTTGGGGCGATCGCCTGCTTCGGCCAAGGGATTAGTCGGTTGGGTCGGCGTTGGCGGTGGGGTCACAGTGCTGCTGCCCCCATTGCCTAAATCTGCCCCTGCCGGATTGGGATTGGTGGCAACCACCGTGGGTTCAATGCCCTGGAGTAAATCCTGCATCTGTTTATGGCGATCGACCCCTTCAAAGGCATAGCGGTTGTAGCCATTTTTTTGAATCAATTGTTCTAGATAACTCACCCGACTGGCGGGGGCGGGGTGACTGGCCAGGAGAGAGGTGGCGCGATCGCCCGATTGCTCGTTCAGCGTTGCCATCAAATTCCGCAACCCATCCGCCGCATAACCGCTCAGAGACAGGACGCGAGTACCTAAAACATCCGCCTGTTTTTCGTGGGTGCGACTGTATTCTGCTGCCACCAAATTCGTAATCAAATCCCCAAAAGGAATCACGCTTTGCAAACTATTCAGCAACACCCCTTGGGATAATCGCTGATAGCCGTGAGACAAGGCGGCGTGGGCAATTTCATGGCCCATCAACCCCACCAATTCCGCTTCGGAACGGGTATTCAAAATGGCCCCGGAATTGACAAATACTTTGCCTCCCGGAAACGCAGATGCATTCAGGCTGCCATCCTGTACCACATAGTATTCGTATTCAAAATCCTCCCGGCCCATTAGCGGCTCAATCTGCCGCCCCAGTTCTGCCACGTAGCTATTCACCTCTGGGTTATCCACCAGGGTCAACTGCTGACGATATTCTTCGGCAAACTTAGCTCCCACCTCGGATTCGCTATTACTCAACAAAAATAGCGTTTGCAAACCTGACAGACCATTGGACCAATTATCTGTCAACACCCCTTGCACCAAGCCCAAAACTGTGCCACCAATTTGCTGCATCAGCAATTCTTGCCGCAGTTTTTTGCGATAGCTGTCTGCATACTCGTCCGCCAATTGGTCAAACTCTGGCGCTTGGGGATAGTCGGGATAGATGATGGCAAATTGGCGAGCTGTAATCGAGGCTTCTAAATATTGCTCGTTCTCCGCCAACGCCGCCATCAAGGCTTGCAGCAATTCTGGATCATCGGGATAAAGCGTGGCCGCCCGTTCCAGTACCGCCAGACTTTCTTCCGGTTGATCAAACGCTTTGTAGGCTTGGGCGAGGGCCAAGTGGCCGGGGATAAATTCGGGGTAATTTTCCACCAACCGGGGCAGGGATTCAAACACCAGGGTATCCAACTGAGCCTCTAATCCTTGCTGACCATTGCGCCAGTAAACCTGACCCGCTGGCGGCAAATCTTCGGGGTCATAAATCAGGATATTGGACAGGGCTTCTCCGCCTTCGTTGGGAAAG
>JAYKIC010000124.1:0-2915 GCA_035284985.1 Leptolyngbyaceae cyanobacterium | reverse complement strand
GCTAAGCGCCATTAATAGCTGAGGATTAAAAAGAAAATCTCCTTGATTGGTCGGCTCTTGGGGGAAATAAAGCTGTGTCGTCAACACGGGCTGTTGGGGTGCTTGCACCTTGACGTGGATGTGACGGGTTCGTCCGGGATAAAGACCGGGTACTATGGTTTCAATCCAATAGCGACCTTCTGCATCAGTAAACTGGTGTCCTCGAAAGGTATATCCTTCGTTGTCATACTCCCCTTGGGCATTGGTATGCCATACATCGAGTAATGCTGCCCCAATGGGATCACATTGGGGTGATAACACTTGACCCGTGATAATGATGGGGGTGCCTGGTTGGTCGGGGTCAAGGAGCGATCGCCGTTCTGGAGAATCTGGTGTGTAAAACGGCCCTTCTGTCTGGGGTGCCGTAGGGATATCCTCACAGGCGGGAGTTGCGGGTAATCCTGAGGGGGCATCAGCGGTAACCGTTTTCCCTTGCAGCCCTTGTTGAGCCAATGATTGACTGCATGTAGCCAGTGCGACTGATGCTAGGGCATAAGGGCTAATGCGTAACAGGCTTCTTCGGTTCAATGGAGTATTCATGGGAGTGTTTTGGATCTGGGTTTACATTAAGCAAAGGGGGGGAAGCGGTACGATGGCAGTGTTCAACTTTCCGCGTTACTTTGGCTGTTGATGATGGTACCAATTCTACTAGGGTGAGCCTTGGTCAGCTTTGTAACGA
Organism: Leptolyngbyaceae cyanobacterium; assembly: GCA_035284985.1. Lineage (GTDB taxonomy): Bacteria > Cyanobacteriota > Cyanobacteriia > CAKZMO01 > CAKZMO01 > JAAHGY01. The sequence goes on along the minus strand of JAYKIC010000124.1, from coordinate 2,197 downwards.
TGGTGAATCCGTCCCGACCAATCCGTACCTACAACAGACGCTGCCGCAACCAAAAATTGAAAAGGGGTAAGGCAACTTGATAACCAAACTTGGGGCCGTAAATGAGTCCCTTTTGTTCCAGGCTGTTGAGCGCACCCTGAAGCCCTCCTCCCCTAGAGAGTTGATGTTTTTTAATATACTCTCTTGACTGGGGACTTTCCGTCGGGTCAAGCGCCAAGCTTTCCAGAACCCGAACTTGGCTGGGTGGTAGCAACATCACTAAGGCTTCAAAGGTAATGGCCATGTCGTCGATTAGGGCCAACATGCTGCGGTGAATATGGTGAACACAAATAATATTATCTGCATATCCATAGGCTTTATAGTCCAGCCAAATGCGGCGGGCGAGGGCGATCGCATCTCCCAAATGACCTTGCACATGGCTGAGAAACAGGGCGATCGCCCCATCCTCTGGGTTGAATTGGAGACCTTCTGTGGCCATAGCTCTGACTAACCACTGCTGCATCGCATCATTACTCAACGGTAATAGGTGAATCACCTCCAGATTGCTAGCGTAGACCCACGGTTCAGCCACCGTCGCTACCAGCGCATAGCTGACGCGACTGTGCCGCTGAATTTCTAGCCTCAAATGGGTTTCCCACTTGCCCTGCCGATCCCAAGACCGAATGTGGGGGAAGTTCTGAAAGACTATCACCACTCGGCAATCCAACTGCTCCGACATGAACTGGGGCAACATCAGGAGGGATTCAAACAAAGGCCATTCTTTCCCTGGAGGCATATGCCAGGTGATCTGGGCCTTGCCATCGGCAGCTAGTTCAAGGGTGACAGGATGGTTGATGCTCCAGCTTTGCAGCAAACCGATTTCGTCTGGTGTTGAGAACTGGAAGGTAATGCTATGGCCCAGTAGCTGCAAAAATTGATTAGCATTGGTACTGCGGAGACAATCGATCTCTAGCATTCGGGCATTTGTGATCTGAGCGGCTTCCCGCAGCAATGTCCGACGGCCCGTCCCCGGTGCCCCCACTAGCAAAAAGTCGCCATCTTGCAACAAAATCTGGCTGATTTGTTTGAGTTCAGCTTCACGACTCACCAAGCAGGATGGGGTAAAAGGATTGTTAATCATGGCGTTGAATCAGCACGTTGAATCAGCGGGACGGCGCAAGACCGTCTTGGTCTGCTCTGTAGAGTATAGTGCGTGGATGGTATTGGTTAAGTTTGCCATAGAAACGCAAAGATTGACACTAATAAATAGTGCTAAATATTCAAATTAGGCTCTATGATTAAGTGTATATTTTCGCCTTGGAGCTTTCTTCTATGCCGCTGCGATCGCCCACCGCTGATTCGCTAAACTCGCTTAAACCCGCTACCTCAACCCCATGGCATACCCTGTCACCGGAGGAGGCGATCGCCCATCTCCAAAGCGATGGCGCGACTGGGTTAACGGAGGAGCAAGTCACTGAACGCTTCCAGTGCTATGGTGCCAACGAGCTGGAAGAAACGGCTGGCCGTGGCACCTGGAAAATTGTGCTGGATCAGTTTACCAACATCATGTTGATCATGCTGATTGTGGTGGCGATTGTATCAGCGGTGCTGGATCTCATGGATGGAGCCTTTCCCAAGGATGCGATCGCCATTTTTGCCATCGTCATTTTGAATGGGGTGTTGGGCTACCTCCAAGAGAGTCGGGCGGAAAAAGCACTGGCAGCCCTCAAACGCATGACCTCGCCCCGCATCCGCACCATTCGCAGCGGACGAGAACAAGAAATTTCTGCCAAAGAACTGGTACCCGGTGACGTGATGCTGTTGGAAGCAGGGGGTCAGGTGGCGGCAGATGGGCTATTACTCAATGCCTCGAATCTGCGGGTGCGGGAATCGGCATTGACGGGCGAAGCCGAAGCGGTGGGTAAACGGGCTGCGATCGTACTCCCTGAAGATGCCGCCTTGGGCGATCGCCTCAACCGAGTCTTTCAAGGCACAGAAGTGATTCAGGGACGGGCAACCGTACTAGTCACCAATACGGGAATGCAGACAGAACTGGGGCGCATTGCCTCCCTGCTTCAGGATGTGGAATCTGAACCCACTCCCCTGCAACAGCGCATGGCCCAACTGGGCAATGTGTTGGTGTCCGGGGCCATGATCTTGGTTGGGCTAGTGGTGTTGGGAGGTTTGATCCGCACAGGTGATCTGAGTCTATTTGATG
>JAYKIC010000123.1:0-5477 GCA_035284985.1 Leptolyngbyaceae cyanobacterium | reverse complement strand
CCACCAGTTCCCAGACGAGGAAGACTAGGACAGCAGTGGCAACGGGTAGCCCGTACATCGCTTGTTTTGACGCTAGCATCGATTTCAGCTCAATCTTTTGGGTTCTATTATTCTCAATTGCAACCATGACAAATGCCTTGTTTAGTAACTCAATGCGGATTCCTGATGAATATATGCTCTAAGATCGGAATACATTTGTTGAAATTCCGGGGTAAAACACATCGCCAACGATCGAGGCCGGGGCAAATCCACCTTCAACGTATAGATAACCTCGCTAGGACGAGGCCCCATGACGTAAACCGTATCGGACAAAAAGATAGCTTCCCGTAAATCATGCGTCACCAAGACGGTGGTGCATAGGGAGCGTTGCCACAACCGCTGGAGTAATTCCCACATTTCCTCACGGGTAAACGCATCTAGAGCACCAAATGGCTCATCTAATAACAGAATTTCAGGGTTGTGAATCAAGGCGCGGCAAAGGGACGCCCGTTGTTTCATCCCCCCCGATAGCTGCCAGGGATAGGACTGTTGAAACTCCCTGAGGCCCACGGTGGCCAACAAATCCTGGGCACTGGCGATATATTCGGCCCGTTGGGTCTTGAGCTTATGTTTGTGGGGGGGCACAATTTCCAGGGGCAACAGCACGTTACTAATCGTGTTGCGCCAAGGCAAAAGGACCGGGTTTTGGAAGGCAATCCCTACATTTGGCAAGGGTTTGGTAATGGGTTCCCCTCGAAAATACACGGTTCCCAGTTTGACCGGATTTAAGCCTGAAATCATCCGCAGTAGGGAGGTTTTTCCGCACCCACTGGGACCAACCACCGAAATAAATTCCGCAGGGGCAATCTTAAACGAAACGTGATCGATGACCTGCATGGGGCGACCAGAGACCACGTGCTCTAGTCCCACATCGGCAAATTCTAAGACGGGCAAATCATTGGGCGTGGTCACGCCATCAGCCAATACAGGGAAGGAAGTGGTCTGGGAAACAGAGTCAGCCATTGCAGTGTAGCGATATGATTTGTATCCTTCTATACTCGATGGGAATGGCTGGAGTTGCTGTAAAAATTACTACAGAAGTGCTAGTCGCAAGGGTCTTTACAATTGGTTATTTATAACGGTGAGAGGGAATGGCAACAGAGGGAACTAGATTGACGACTCATACCTTAAAGGCAACTTGTGAAACGGTTCATTTGGGGGGCTTCGCGGCTGACTTGCCGCCAGCGCTGACGGTGCGATCGGGCGATCGCATCCACGTTGAAACCTTTTCCGGCGTGCCTGTCTATCAATCTGCCCCGCCGGAATTTCTCCCCCCCGCCTTTTTAGACATTTGCCAAAACCTGACCGCCGACCGTCGCATTGCCGCTGGTCCCCACCTGATGACCGGACCCATTTATGTGGAAGGGGCGGAACCGGGGGATGTGCTAGAAATTCGGGTCCATGCGATCCAGCCGAGTTTACCGATGGGCTTTACGTTGATGCGTCCGGGGGCAGGAGCCTTACCCCAGCGCTTTGATCAATCCGTCCTGCGGTTTACACCGATTGATCTTCAGGCGGGGACGGTGGAATTTCCCGCAGGGAGTGGCATTACGTTGCCCCTACGTCCCTTTTTCGGCATTTTAGGGGTAGCTACCGCCGATCCTCAGCGCCATTCGGTGCCACCGGGGGACTTTGGCGGCAACTTGGATAATCGGTTGCTCCAAGCGCCCTGCCGTTTGTTTTTGCCCGTGTTTTTACCAGGGGCACGGTTTTCCATTGGAGATGGTCACAGTATGCAGGGGGATGGGGAAGCCTGTTTAACGGCTCTGGAAACGTCGATGGATGGGGTGATTGAGTTGCGATCGCATCGCCATCTATCGCACCATGTCCTCGCCGATCTCCCCCTCCCCCTCGCCGAAACCCCTACCGACTGGATCACAATGGGCTTTGGTTCCACCCTCGATGCCGCCTTTGAGCAATGTTTGGAACGAATGCTCACCTTTCTTCAGCGTTTTGTCGGGATGACAGCAGAGGATGCCTATATGTTCTGTAGCCTCAGCATCAATTTTCACATTACCCAGGCGGTAAACTTACCCACAAAAGGGGTCCACGGCTGTTTGCCCAAGGCCGTTTTGCCTAGGGCGATCGCCCTTTAAAAATTTCAGCCGTTGAAAGGCGATTCCCTCAGATTCCCTCAATTTAATTAACATATTCAATGTCGATTCAGGAAGTTCCTGCTAAACCCTATCATCAGCACATTCCCCACGATTCAGACAGCGGGGAACCAATTTGTACAGAAGAGGAAACCCTTGGCTTTTTTGAAAAGCAAATTACTTCGATTCACAACCTGATGCGGGCTAAAAATCAGCTTCCCAGCTTTGATTCAGTTCGCAGAGCCGCAGAAGAAGTGGATGGTCGTTTTGCCGCCAAAAACTTTTCCCCTGAGATTCCCCCATTTCTCCAAGGTCGCTTGCCTGCCTATGGCGAAAGACGAATTTTGGCAGTTGAGACTGTACTTTGTGAACTCAATTACCTCACTAGGGAGGAGCTGCGGCAAGGGTTTGAGCAGGCTAGGGCTGAAGCCACAAATGTGCCTGATGCCAACGATCAAGCAGCAGAAATTACCCCACATCCGATCAATGAACGGGGGGAGAATACCTATACTCCTAGGCTTGATCAACATAGCCATTGTCCACAGTATCAGCCAGGGGATTTAGTTCAGGTACTCACCCATGCACAACCGGGTCACATTAGAACCCCAGTCTATCTATTGGGTAAAAAAGGACGCATCACCCATCTCCAGGGCTGTTTTCTCAATCCAGAAGATCTGGCCCACTTCAAACCAACGGTTTTACAGTTGCCCCTCTACCTGGTGGAATTTGACATGCTAGAAGTCTGGGGCGATCGCTGTCCTAAGCGGAGTCAGAACGACAAAATTCGTGTAGAAATTTATGAACCTTGGTTAACCGCGCTGACCTAATCATTGACGTTCAACGGTACCCAATCCATGTCTAACCGCCAGGTCCAGAACCAGTTTCCCTTTTACCAAGAGATGAAAACTCCAGCAAACCATAATCCAGAAAGTCCTAGGCTAGACCATGATCATAGCCATGCTCCGGTCAACGATGACGAAGCCTATTGGACTCAACGGACCAACGTTATCCAAATGCTCTTGGAACAGAAGGGCTATTTTACAGCGGCTGAAGTTAGACAAGAAATTGAACGCCAAGATTCGGTTACGCCAATGCTAGGAGCGCGATTAGTGGCCCGTGCCTGGATTGATCCTGGCTTCAAAACCCGGTTGCTAGCCGATGGCAAAGTCGCTTGCCGAGAAATGGAGATTGACACGGTTGAAATTAATCGGCTTGAAGTGGTGGAAAATACTCCATCCGTCCATCATGTCGTTGTTTGTACCCTCTGCTCCTGTTATCCCAGGGCCATTCTTGGCTATCATCCACCATCCTGGTATAAGAGCACGGCTTATCGCCATCGGGTGGTGGTCGATCCCCGTGGGGTACTGGAAGACGAGTTTGGCACTATTGTTGCGGACGACGTTGAAATTCGGGTCATGGATAGCACTGCCGATACTCGTTATCTGGTGATTCCAGTAAGGCCCGAAGGAACGGAGGGCTGGGAGGAAGAAGCGTTAGTTCCTCTTGTCACCCGTGACAGTATGATCGGTGTAGCATTTGCTCAAACACCTGGGGCAGACTGAACCGCTAGCCCTATTTCCTGACCATAGGAGAGTTCCAGGGTATGACCATCGGGATCACGCAGAAACGCCCAATAGCCGATGGGGTAGCCCGAATCCTGGGGCGCTTGCAGCAAACATCCCTCTTGCTCGGCCTTGGCACATAAGCGATCGACCACTTCTCGACTGGGACAGCCTACACCGAGATGGGCAATGGGGGACAGTACTGGATGAATAGACTGGGTTTCCGCTTGGAGCAATACAATCGCAAAGGGACGGGTGCGATCGCTCAGCCACACCACGGGCACCCCCGTCTCTGCATCAATTCGTTGGTGAACCACCGCCATGTTGGCATAGGTGGCATAGAATTTAACGCTACGGTCCACATTGGCAACGGGTAAGGCAATATGGGTAAGCCCAACGTCTATCATGATCCATTCCCCCCAACAGTGTTTTCAATACTACTCTGAACCCAGAGAAAATTGCTAGATGGGATCTTGCCCGTGCCTACATTTGTTGGATCAAGCCAGAATGCAGGACATTATCCACTGACCAAAACTATACTTCTGGAGGAGTATTTCGAGAAAGTTCAAGCCCTAAAGCCTCTTTCCCGCTTTGGTCTTGGACTCGGTGCCTTCGGAGGATGGTTGAGCGTTTTCGGTCTATTTAGGAGGATCGGGGTGGCTGTTCTACGCTGTTAGTCGATCAGCAAGTATGACTATCAGCAAGTATGACTTCAGTGTGGGCTAATACAGATAACCCAATTTGAAGGGAATGGGGGGATCGCAGCTAATCATTATGTCCCTGCTCCTTCGTGGGTTTTAATTAGGGCTGCTAGGCGATGCCGCATCACAATCCCCGGTTTATCGCTAGCCATATGTTGCTCCGTCTGGATATCTAGGGGAACATCATAATCCGTACCCTCTAAAATAGCCTTGTCTTCCAGGGTGACAGCGCGATCAAACGCGATAATATCCGCCGCCGAGGCTGCCGCTTCGCTATCATTGCGGAGACAAAACTGAACCAATTGGATGGCGCGATCGCTAATCGGGGTGGCAGCGGTAAAAATCAGATGAACCAGGCCATTGGGATAGGTAATTTTGAGCGATCGCCCAAAGGGCATAAACCACCGTCCTTCACTAATCCGCACCGTTCGTTCCTCAGCCATCTGGAGATTTCGCCTCTGCTCATCGGTATTCTTGACGGGCAAGCGATAGGTCATGGTGAAGCCGTCAGCCGTTTCCGTAAAGCGATCGGGCAGGGGAGGAATCGGTTCTTGAGTCAGCCCAAACGTTTGCTCATGGACAAAGTGGGGATGGGCATTGTCAAACGAATTCTCCATCAACCGCAATCCGGCACAGTGCCACACCTCGTAAAACTCAGGAATAAAGCGAAACTGGGGATCATCCGCTTCAGGAATGGTGGGAATATCCCCCAATGGTTCCCCTAGGCTGACCCACACATAGCCATAGCGTTGGGCACAGTGAAACCCTTGCACCCTGTAACTTTTGGGAATAGCCTGATCCGATAACTGAGGCACCCGCACGCACGCCCCCGATCCATCAAAGCACCAACCATGGTAGGGACAGTGAATCTGCCCCTGATTCACTGTTCCTTGGGATAATCGGGCTGAACGGTGGCAGCATCGATCCGCCACCGCCGCAGGTTGCCCTGTTGCGTCTAACCACAGCACCAGGTCTTGCCCCAACAGGCAAAAGGATTGCGGCCCCTGATTCAGGTAGGCCACAGGCATAACGGGATACCAAAACCGTCGAAAAACCGGGTGCTGGGTGACTAACATACAGGA
>JAYKIC010000122.1:0-4835 GCA_035284985.1 Leptolyngbyaceae cyanobacterium | reverse complement strand
CCCTAAATCCCTTCTCCCAAAAGGGGAGAAGGGACTTCAAACCAGGTTCTTGGGTCGAAAGCCCCTCTCCCGCTCTGGGAGAGGGGTTGGGGTGAGGGCTGTTTGAGTTTTGTCAGTCAATCAGCATCCCTATTTCCCTGGCATTTAGTTCTCTACTCTCTTTCCACTGTAAGAATACATAGCCAGGTGCGTTGTCATGCACCCTACACTTGCTAGCTACGTTAGTGGCTAGAAAAAAAATGACATTTTTACTTTTAAGTCTGAATCCAAATTGACCCGACTTCCGTACTTTCTGTACAGGCACGACTGATATCTGACAATCCTGTTAGAATCGGTTCTCCTCTCACCATCCGTGGGTCATGCTCGGATGGAGGCGATCGCTGTGCAGCTCTTTTTGATTTTTGGTAAAGCAAACGTCAAAAAATATTCGCTGAAGAGTTGAGTTTGCCTGACGACGTTGTTGTTAATAGAACGCTAATAAAAGGGATGACCACACCTATGACTATGACTATGACTATGAAATTGATGTACCGCAGCCTTGGATTTGCAGTAAGTGCCGCCGTTGTAGGACTTGGACTTGCCCTGCCTCAAGCAGCCCATGCGGGACACACTAATCCAGTATTGGCGACCATGTTGGAGGGTACTGCTATTATGCCAATGGCTGGAGACCCGGAGGGTATGGGCCACGGCTATGTCTTCGGGATCGATGGGGATGAAACCACTCTGTGTTACGTGCTGGAGGTCTCTGACATTCAATTGGTGCCTGTGGGGGAAGGCATGGCTGCCCATATTCACGAAGGGGTCATGGGGAGTAATGGCCCCGTGGTAGCGGCATTGGCTGGGCCGGAAGATGGCAATGCCGGGGACTGCTTAACCGAAGGGGAAGAGGGCAAGTTTCCCACGGGAGAGATGGGCATCGTCCAACGCATCCTCAATAATCCGGAGAATTTCTATATCAACGTCCACAATCCTGAATTCCCTGATGGCGCGATTCGGGGTCAACTCAGTGGTCCTGACCATTCTCACTAGTGGCGATCGCCCCTGGATTCCACGAAGCTTTCCACGAAGCTATGGAGCAAAAGAGCCAGTCAATTCCCGGTTGATAAACTGATACAGCTTTAACCTGCGTGGCTGAATCTCACCAACAGATTCAGCTACCAAAATCCACAAATTAAAAGCCTTAGATTAACTAAACCGTAGAATATTGGGTCGATTGTAATACCTGAGGATTGTCCATGGTCGGTAGCCATTGGCACCGTTAGCAGAGAGCCGTCAGAGAGCCGTCAGAGAGCCGTCAGCACAGAATGGAAGCGGAAGGGTAGTATGGGATGTGATGGTTTTTGGGTAATCAGAGCCTATGAAGTCCGAGACATCTGACCATGATGATCAGTCGAATCAGACGGATGTAGACCTGTGGCGGGCGATCGCTCAAGGAGACCCAACCGCGTTGGGACACCTCTACGATCGCCATGCCAGTTTGGTGTATAGCATTGCGCTGAAAGGGCTGGGCAACGCTCAGGAAGCGGAGGATTTAACCCAAGAGATTTTTATCAAGCTAGCCCACCCATCGGGTTACGATCCACAGCGGGGGGCGCTACGAACCTATCTAGCGATTCTGACTCGATCCCGTGCTATCGACCGGATGCGATCGCGCCAAAGTGCGAGACGGTCAGTGGAGCGATTCCAAGGGATGCAACTGACTGCTGAATCCCCAGAACCCTTGCAAGCGGTGATGCAGCGGGAACAACATCAAGACGTGAAGGCGGCTTTGGAACAGTTATCTGCAAATCAGCAACAAATTTTGCGGATGGCCTACTACGAAGGACTCACTCAAGCCCAAATCGCAGAAGCCTTGGGTGCGCCATTGGGGACGGTCAAAACCAATGCCCGACGCGGGTTACTCAAATTACGGCAAATACTAGAACAACGGTTTGACTAATTAGGAACGCTAAGGCTAGAAGGGATTAAATTATGGCTGAATCAATTTCTTCAAATATTTCTTCAGATGATTGGCAGCGCTTGATTGCGGGCTATGTTCTCTATGATTTGAGTCAGGAAGAAGCGGCCATGTTAGAGCAATGGATGGCCGCTGATCCGGCGATCGCTCAAGCCGTAACGCTAGAGATAGAGCGGATGCAGCAAGTGTTGGATTTGGCCTATGCTCCAGAAGCGGTAGCGCCTCCAGCCCATTTGCGGCAAGCCATTCTCACCGCCCATCAAAACAGCCTCGTCACCACCGATGGTCAAGGGACTAGTCATCTGTCAGGGGCGATCGCCCAGCCTCCCACCGCCCAGCCTCCCATGGATTTTCAAGCCCATCGTGCTCGCCGTTGGCAGTGGGGCTTGGGGGCTATTGCCGCTACCTTGATTGCCGGACTCGGACTGAGCAATGTCATGCTGTGGCGATCGCTCCAGCTTGCCCGTGCCCAATTGGAGGATGCTACACCCACCATTGCCAGAACCGTAGCCCTTAACCCCACCGATTCCAGCCCCATCACTGCCACGCCATCGGTAGTGGTGCAAATGGATGTAACCGACCTACAAGCGACCCTGGGGGCGGAAAACTTGCCACCCTTACCGGAGGGTCAGGTGTACGTTCTGTGGACCGTGTTGCAACCTGATGCCCCCTTTACGACGGATGATAAAGGGGCTATTCTCACCCAGACTTTTACGGTTGATGAGCAAGGCACGGCGACAACGGAGATAGTTCTTCCCCCGGTTTACCAAGACTTGCAGTGGGTGAAAGCGATCGCCATCACCGTGGAAGCGGCTGAAGCCCCCCAACGCCATGAGTCTAGTCCTTTACTGATTGAAATGCTTTAGGATCGCGATCGCCATTCCGTTCCAAATACCTGTAGGATAGGCAGAGGCTTGGGATCGGCAGTGCATATCTCTATACCCGGCCACAAGCATTTCCACTTGGTCCAAACCCCTTGGCTCACAATTATGAAGGTTGATGTATTCAAAATTCCTCAAAGTAGTCCTGATGATCTGACCGGATTAACGGACCTGATTCAGCAACAGGGGATTGACCCCCAAACCATTGTGGCCGTTATGGGCAAAACTGAGGGCAATGGCTGTGTGAATGATTTTACCCGTGGGTTTGCAGTGGCGACCCTGAAGGGCTACTTGCAGCCCCTCATCGGTGAGGCACAGGCTAACCAGATCGTCTATGTGATGTCCGGGGGAACGGAAGGGGTGCTGAGTCCCCACTTGACGGTATTTACCCGCCAAACGGCAGGCTTGGAGGGTTTACCCCGTTGGGGCTTGGCCGTGGGAGTGTGCCATACCCGCAACTTTGGGGTGGCGGAAATCGGCACCGTGGCAATGGTGGAGACGGTGGCGGCGGGGGTGAAAGAGGCGATCGCCACCGCCCATATCCTGCCTGAGGATGTTCACTTGGTTCAAATCAAATGTCCCTTGATCACCGCATCCCGCCAGACCCAGGGTGAATTAGTGGTGACGCAAGATAGTTACAAATCGATGGCCTATTCCCGTGGCGCGTCAGCCTTGGGGGTTGCGGTGGCTTTGGGTGAACTGGACCTGGCCCAACTCACGCCAGCGGATATTTGCGCCAACTACAGCCTTTATTCCTCCGTGGCCTCCACCTCGGCAGGTGTGGAGCTACAAAACTGTGAAATTTTGGTGCTGGGCAATTCATCCCAATCCCATAGTGACTACCGCATTGGCCATAGTGTGATGCATCATGCCCTCGATACTACGGCGGTGTGGGAGGCGATCGCCAATGCCCAAGGGTCCGCCGATCCCATCGATGTGGAGAAAATTGTGAATGTGTTTGCCAAGGCCGAAGCCTCCCCCTCTGGGGAAATTTTAGGTCGGCGGCATACCATGCTCGATGACTCGGACATTAACCACACCCGCATGGCCCGTGCCGTGGTGGGTAGTGTGGTGGCGGCGGCGGTTCAAGATCCAATGGTGTACGTGTCCGGTGGCAGTGAACATCAGGGACCGCCGGGGGGAGGCCCGATCGCCGTGATTAGTCGAGCATGATTAGTCAGGCAACAGTCTAAAATTCCTTAGACCCAGTGAACAAAGCGTTTTTCCAACACGACAAAAATGCTGTACAGCGCCACCCCCATCACCGCTAGGGACAACAGCGCCAGGAACGCTAAGGGCACATCGAAGTTGGAGCTGGCTGACAAAATAACGTAGCCAATGCCCCCATTAGAGGCTACGGTTTCGGCAATCACTGATCCGATAAAGGCTTGAGAAATCGCGACTTTTAAGGAGGCGAATAAATAAGGCATGGTGTGGGGGAAGCCCACCTTCTGAAAAATTTCAAACCGACTGGCTCCCAAGGCCACCAACACATCCTGCATTTCCGATTCCACTGTCGCCAGACCGCTGGCCACGTTCACGGCAATGGGAAAAACAGCCAGCAAAAAGGCCGTAATAACCGCTGGCACTGCGCCAATGCCAAACCAAATCGACATCAAGGGCACGAGGGCCACCTTGGGGATGGTGTTAAACCCAATCAGGAGGGGATACAGGGTGAGGCTGGCGAACTTGGAGTAGCCAATGGTAAATCCTACCAAAATGCCGAGGATGAGGGCGATCGCAAATCCCAGCAGCGTCGTAAATAGGGTTGTCCAAGCATTCTTCAACACAACGCCGCCCCACTGGGGAATTTCAGCAAAAATGGCGGACGGGGTAGGCAGAACGAACTCATCAATACCAAAGATCCGCACCACCAGTTCCCAGACGAGGAAGACTAGGACAGCAGTGGCAACGGGTAGCCCGTACATCGCTTGTTTTGACGCTAGCATCGATTTCAGCTCAATCTTTTGGGTTCTATTATTCTCAATTGCAACCAT
>JAYKIC010000121.1:0-11299 GCA_035284985.1 Leptolyngbyaceae cyanobacterium | reverse complement strand
ATATCCTTGGATTTTGTTCAACTTTTCCAGATCCTTGGATAAACTCTTTTCTAGCTTGTCCATTTCTTGAATCACTATTTCGCATTCATTTGATATGAATGTTTGAGCCTTGGTAAATCTACTTTTGGCGTACAATAGAGTATTTGAGTATAATTTTTGATATTCACACTTCGCATTTCTATATATCGAAATTATTTCTTGAAACTCCTGCTGAGTTAACGTTTCAACTTCTTTTAGGATTGAGGGACGTTCAAAAAGGATAATATCAACAAGCCCATTTGAGAGAGAGTCGAGCTGGCCTTTAAATGGTTTGAGTAGGTTTGCAGTAAATTTTCTAACCTGTGACGATTGATCGTAAAGAGTATCCTTTACATATTCAATTATCTTCTGGCGATCATGAGTATAAATTCGCTCAACACACTTAATGGCTTCCATTTTCGCTGTATCATTATTTTTCCCATCAATTAAGAGCTTATCCGTGATGACTTCACTCAATACGGGAATAGTCACCTCACCCATCTCGACAGCTTGATTCCAGCGTTTCAACACCACCATGACTTTAGCGATTTCAATTGGCTCTAAATATTGAGTTAGGAGCACCAATGCTTGAGCCGTCAGTTGCCGCAGTAAGAGTTGAGTATTATCCAAAACGGGCAGCACTACCGTTGCTAAAAGTTCTTGTGTGGCAGCGTCACCATGCCTTGTATCTTGAGCAATATTTTGTGCCAACCGCAAAGCCGCCTCGATTACGTGCTGATCCAAGTGCTCAATGCCCGTCAGCACAAATTCGATACCTAAAATGCCCAGTCGTTGCAACACATCTCCAGAAAGAGGTTGATGGGGTAACACTTCCATCAAGGTTGAAACTGGAGCAAATGTCCAAAACTCCACAAATTCCTGATATTGAAACCGATCGGATAAGAAACGCTGATCGGTTAACCGTTGTAAATTACGGTGTAAAATCTCATCTTGAATTTTGGCAACAGGGTGTTGTAATAGTTTCCCCGTATAGGCTTGAGAATAATTCAACTGCTCAATCGTCCATGCTGCCGACAGTCGAGCCAAATCACTTCCCGATTCCGCCTGTTCACACAGCTTTTGCAACACCAACGCTGACCACGGCTGATACTCATCCGGGTTCGGCAACGCATAAATTTCCGCTGGTTCTGGATCGACCCCCTCAATCAACTCCAAATGCACCAACCGATGGCGAATCTCCTCATTTTCAATACTGCTCAAACTCTGGAGCGCCACCGTCACTAATAACTGATCCTTGTAGGTCAAAAGCTCCCCGATCGCCCTCAGGGGCACATCCGATCGTCGGGCGGTCTCAAAAAAGACCCGCCGCTTCTCGCCATCATCTCGACAGCGATCGAAATTGTGGAAAAAATCACTGCCCTGCTCAACGCGATCGAATCGTTGCAGGTAGCGATCGAGCGCGGCTTGATAACGAGCTTGATCGGGGGAGGAATCATCAGACGAGAAGATAGATAGGCTCATGGGTTGACTCACAGGTGAAGAAAATAGATGCGTTACCCCCCTTAGTCCCCCCTTGGCAAGGGGGGAAATTCCGATCCTCCCCCTTTACAAGGGGGAGCTGGAGGGGGTGGTTCGGGAAATAGCTACGATATCACTTGAAGCAATGATAGTGCCTTCGTTAGAGAGTAAACCCAGGTCTTTGAGGAAAATTGATGATTGCTGGAAGATTGTTATAAAAGTTTAGGAAAGTTTGGGGATCGGTTCCATTTTAGATTGCCGATTTTAGATTTTGGAGAGGGCGATCGCCCTGGCAAGAAACTGTTGGAGGATGGGAGCGATCGCCCTTTGGAGAGAGGAGTGCGATCGCCGAAAACGGTAAACACCAAAGGGCTTCAGAATAATTCCCATTGAGCGTCGCGATCGCTCATCGTCGGTTCAGCAATGATTGGGCGATCGCTGTTTCGATGATTTGGCTGCGACTTCACCGATTGCTGTAACCACTCGATGGTCTGCGGTAGCAAGGTAGCGAGATCATAGCGATCCACAATGGTTTGCCGTGCATTCTGCCCCAGCCGCCATCGGTCTGCCGGATCATCCAGCAGGGCTGCCACCTGCTCGACCAAGGCTTCCGGCTCGAAAAAGTCCACCAGCATCCCGTTGGTGCCATGGTCGATCACTTCCTGCACAGGCGGAGTGCGGGAAGCAACCAAGGTGCAGCCCGTGGACATCGCTTCCAGCATCGACCAAGAGAGGACGAACGGATAGGTGAGATAAACATGGACCGTTGAGAGTTGCAAGATTCGTAGATAGTCGGCGTAATCCAGGTGTCCGGTGAAGTGGAGGCGATCGCCATCAAACTCAAACAGCTCCAACATCGCCTGCCCATAGGTTTTGCCGTCAGAGCGCTGGGCACCGTAGGCGACGCGATCGCTCCCCACCACCACCACCTGACACTGGGGTCGCCGTTGCTGTAACCGGGACACCGCCTCCATAAATTGAGGAAATCCTCGATAGGGTTCCATGCCCCGCGCCACATAGGTGACAATTTCTGCCGCGTTGGTCAAATCGAGTTTTAAGTGAGGCCAAACGCGGCTGGTGTGAGGATTGGGGCGGAAGAAATGGGTATCAATCCCGTCATGGCGCACGGTAATTTTCGGCTGGAATTCTGGCGGAAATTGCTGGTGTTGCCAGTGGGTGGGGGTAAGGGCGCGATCGCAACTATACAAATCCAGCAAAAACGGCACATTTTTCAGTCGTAGGGTGGCTTTTTCCTGGTAAGTTGGGGCACGATTCGGATCAAAATCAAAATCGGAGCCGTGGGCTTGGTAAAACCATTCTATATAGCAAATGAGTTCGGCATCGGGAAAGAGATCGTTGAGAAATAGGGTCGGTCCCCACCCGGAATGACCGAGGATCACGTCGGGCCTGAACCCCTGCCGCTTCAGTTGATCGGCCATGAGATAAACCCGTTCTCCCGTGGCCACCGCTTTAGTGACGGTGCCCAAGCCGGGATAGGGGGGTGAGTCCAGAGGATGGAGCGGCGGATAGATTAGTTTTTGGACGTTGGGGAGGTTGCCATCCCTTGGGCGATCGCGCCGTGCGGTGCAAAAGATGACTTGATGGTCCGGATCTGCTGCTAATGCTGCCGCCAAGTGGCGAAATTGGGCGGGAAAGTTAGGGTGGAGGAAGAGAATTCGCATAGCACCTGTTCAGAATGGGAGCAAACTGTTCCCGATTCTGCCTAATTTACTGCAAACCCACTATATTGTCCCGTGAACAGATCTTGAAAGGCCAAGACAATATCGTTATCTCCATCTGCTGAACTATGACTCGCAGAGTCGGTCAAAATTTGTTTAATATACCGACGATATTGATCTATTTTTTCCATGCTAAAATCACCTCTTTCATTGGATCATAAACCAACCAACTCAGATGAAAACGTTCAACAACAGAAAAGTAGGGTGCGTGATAACGCAGAAGTAGGGTGCGTGATAACGCAGAAGTAGGGTGCGTGATAACGCACCACTTCCAGAAAAGAAAAGTAGATAAAGCACCGTTTCCAGTAAAGTAGGGTGCGTGATAACGCACCGTTTCCAGAAAAGAAAAGTAGATAAAGCACCGTTTCCAGTAAAGTAGGGTGCGTGATAACGCACCGTTTCCAGCTTTATGAAAGTGGTGCGTTGCCACGCACCCTACTTTGTGCATTGGCTCAAATGCGCTACACTTTGAGACTATTCTTCTGTTACAGATATTTGTTTCTACTGTTTCAGCGTATAATCTATGGGCACATTGTTGGTTCGGCATAGTCACACGTTGGTGACGATGGATGGCGATCGCCGTGAGATTCGGGACGGGGCATTGTTGGTGCGAGATAACGTGATCGAGCAGGTGGGCACGACCGCAGAACTACCCACCACAGCGGATGAAGTGTTGGATTTGCAGGGTCGCCATGTTGTTTTGCCGGGACTCGTAAATACCCACCACCATTTTTACCAAACCCTCACCCGTGCTATCCCAGCGGCGCAAAATGGTGACTTGTTCCAGTGGTTAACGACCCTCTATCCCATCTGGGCCAGACTCACCAATGAGGGGGTGTATGCCAGTGCTCAAATGGCGGCGGCGGAATTAATCCTATCGGGCTGCACCACGGCTAGCGATCATCTCTATATTTTCCCCAATGATTGCACTCTAGATGAAGAAATTCGGGCGGTGCAGGACATTGGATTGCGCTTTCATGCTAGTCGCGGCAGTATGAGTGTGGGGGAAAGTCAAGGAGGATTGCCGCCGGATGCGGTGGTGGAAAAGGAGGCGGATATTCTCAGGGATTCCCAACGCTTGATTGAGCAATATCACGATAATCAGCGGCACTCGATGACGCGGTTGGTGTTGGCTCCCTGTTCCCCCTTCTCCGTTTCGCCAGATCTAATGCGGGAGTCGGCGGCGTTGGCGCGCTCCTATCCCGGCGTGCGGCTGCATACCCATTTGGCCGAAAACCGGGGCGATGTGGAGTATAGCCTCAGTCGCTTTGGGGTGCAACCGGGGGATTATGCGGAGTCGGTGGGATGGCTGGGGGATGATGTGTGGCACGCCCACTGTGTGCAGTTGAGTGATGCCGCTATCGACAAGTTTGGCCAAACGGGGACGGGGGTGGCCCATTGTCCCTGTAGTAATTTGCGGTTGGCCAGTGGGATGGCTCCGGTGAGGAAGATGCGCGATCGCCACGTTCCCGTTGGCATTGGTGTAGACGGGGCTGCATCCAATGATGCCAGCAATCTTTTGCAGGAAGCCCGGACGGCGTTTTTGGTGGCGCGGGTGCGGGAGCAAAATGCTGCTGCCATGACTGCCCGTGAAGTGTTGGAAATCGCCACCTTGGGCGGCGCACGGGTGTTGGGTCGGGACGATATCGGCGCGATCGCCCCCGGCATGTCAGCGGATTTCATTGCCTTTAACATCGACACCCCGGCCCTCGTGGGCAGTCACCATGATGTGGTGGCGGCGCTGATTTTTTGCCAGCCCCCCGGAGTGGATTACAGCTTTATCAACGGCAAAAAAGTCGTCGATCAAGGCCAATTGGTGACGGTAGAGTTGGGCAAGTTGGTGGAAACCTGTAACCGTTTGGCAATGGCAATGGTGATTTAAGCTCAGATTTCCTAAGATACAGAAATAGAACTGCGATCGCCCTAGAACTAACAACAGGGAACATCAATCCGTTGGCGTTCCCTGAGCTTTGCCTAGCCGTTGCCCATTTTCTCGGTTAATTCTTCGTCGCATCAACCAACCGGGGCTAAATCGTCCTGGATTCAACGTGTTCCAAAATACCCCGCAGTACCCCGCTCTTGCCCTTGCAACTGAGTTGCAACACATCGCCAGCTAGCATTCCCGCATCTTTGAGACTGAAGACGATTTCCGTCAAGCGGTGGCTCATGTATCCAGTAATCAATACCACCAGATTACAGCGATAAATTTTCGATTTCACTCGATTGCGGTTGGTGTTGGCCTCACTCATGCGGGGAATTTCCACAAAATGTTTGAGGCCGTAGTGGAGTTGGAGTTCCTGAATCACCCCTCGGCGGGTGGAGGGGTGGCCTCCCACTAAGGCAAGGCGAAAGTCTGACAGGTCCAGTAAGGGCAAGACCGATTCTGGGATCTCCTCTGGGGTTGGTGGTGGAGCAGGGGCAGGGTTGTGGGGAGCGATCGCCCCAGTCGTTGCAGGTAGGGCCACAGATGCTTGGGGGAAGGGGTCGGGCGGTTGGGTGGCAGCGTCCAGTTCTTCTTCTAACATCAAAACCTGGAGGTGCAGTTCATCCCGTTCCCGGATGGCGCGATCGCGCTCCTGTTTCATCTGCTGAAGTTCCGCATCGGTGTACTGCACTAACTCCTGCATTTCTTGCCGGAGGCGATCGCATTCCGCCTCCGCATTAGCCAGGGCATCTTTCAAAAGTTGCACCCGTCGCCGGGTTTTGCCGCCAAACCCGCTCACCGCCTGACTTAACATCGTGGAGATGGGAGTAACAATGGCGCGGGGCCAATCTGTTGGTTTAAAGCCTTTCATCGTTGCATACCCTCCCCATAAGCTCCAGTTAACAATCCCCTATTTTTCGAGTATAGCGATCTCTCTTGAAAACGGCGTAAGAAAATGTTTAATGATTTACTTAACTGGGGCATGATTAACTCTGACTTGATCCTTCGTGAATTCTATGAAATGGCAACTGACTTGGACGAGATGCAGCTTAAGCTTGGCGATCGGGATTGGCGGTATCTTGATTGGCAATATCTTGGGACTGGATTCCCCCAGTTGGGCTGATTCTTCCCCTGGGTCTGACTCTCCGATGTCCCCTCCTCCTGGTTCATCTGTCGCCCTAGAACGGATTGAGGGGCAACTGGAGGAGTCGGATCGCACCACTGATGGCGGTACCTTTGTGGATGTCTATCCCTTGTCCCTGGAGGCGGGGGAATCGGTGGGCATCACCCTGGAAAGCTTGGTGTTTGATGTGTACCTGCAATTGGTGGATGGGGTGGGTCAAGTGTTGGCGGAGGCGGATGATATTAGTGAGGTGGATATCAATGCTTTTCTCGTCTTTACCGCGCCGCAGACGGACCGTTATGAGATTCGGGCCACCAGCTATGCGCCTTCTGTAGGCGATTACGGGCTGACCCTGGAGCGCGGGGTTGCGCCGGATGCAGCGGTGCCGCAGTTGAGTGATGCCGCCTTCACCCAAACAGAAGCCCGTCGCCGCCGTGCCCAGGGGATTGCCGCCTTTGACCGGGGGGAGATGGCGCAGGCGTTGGCCGATTTGCAAGCAGCCCAGGTGAATTATGCGGAGGTGGGCGATCGCGCCGGGGAAGCGAGTGCCTGGTATAACCAAGGGCGGGTGTATGCCCAGACTGGCCATATGGATGAGGCGATCGCCGCCTATGACCAAAGTGCCGCCTTACACCGGGAAAATGGCGATCAGCGGGGGGAAAGTGTGGCCCTCAACAGTCTAGGGCTGATTTACGCCCGCACAGGCCGCTACACCCAAGCCCAAACCACCTACGACCAAGCCTTAACCTTGGTGAGAGCCATTGGGGAACAGGAAGGGGAAGCTACTGTTTTGGGCCATTTGGGTACGGTGTTCAAAGCGATGGGCCATTATCCCCAAGCCCTAGAAATTTACAACCAAAGTTTGGCATTGGCTAAAACCCTAGACGATCCCCATGCAGAAGGAATTACCCTCAATAACATTGGCACCTTGTACTATTTGGTGGGTCGCTATGATATAGCGTTGGGCCACTATGAAACGGGGCTGGACCTGGTGCGAACCGTTGGCGATCGGGTCAATGAGATCAATATTTTGTCGAACATTGGGGTGATTTATCGGGAGGAGGGGCGCTATGATGCCGCCCTAGATATCTACCAGCAGGCATTGGACTTGGCGATCGCCCTCCAGTCGGTCCGCAGTGAGGGGGTGCTCTACAACAATATTGGGGTGGTGAATTACGAGTTGGGTCAGTACGATGCGGCTTTAGCGGTTTACGAACAAGCTTTGGCGATCGCTGAACAAACCCAGGATACCCGTCGTCAAGCGATTATTTTGAGCAACATGGGGGTGATTCTAGAGGAGCAAGGCAAGCTGGATCAGGCATTAGCTCGCCATCAAGCCGCCTTAGACATCGCCCCCCCATCCGATCTGCAAGGCTTTGCCCTGAATAATTTAGGCAACGTTTTGCTGAGCCAGGGCGACCTGGATGGGGCGATCGCCCGCTTCTTTGACAGCATTGCCGCCTTGGAAGCCCTCCGGGCCAACTTAGACGACACCGAACGCATTGCCCTGATTGACACCCAGCGATCGCCCTATATCAGTTTGCAAGAGGCGTTGGTTCAGCAAAATCGGATCGAAACCGCCTTGGAAGTGGCGGAACGGAACCGTGCCCAGGCATTTGTGGAACTGCTCGCCCAGCGCTCCCAGCCCCAAACCCAAGTGACGGTGGAGCCGCCCAGCCTCGCCACCATCCAGCACATTGCCCGTCAGCAAAACACCACCTTTGTGGAATATTCCCTGATGAATGACGATCGCCTCTTCATTTGGGTGATCCAGCCCGATGGTCGGGTGGACTTGCGGCAGTCCGATGTGGCCCCATTGCGATCGCCCCGGCCCAGTCAGTCTACCAGTCGGCAGACGAGCCTCAACGTTCGCTTAGAACGTAACCCCAGCCGCCAACGGCTACAATTGCGACAACTCCATAACCAATTAATTGCACCCATCGCGGATTTGTTACCGACTAATCCAGAGGAACGAGTGACGTTTATTCCCGAAAGCGAGCTATTGTTGGTGCCCTTTCCCGCCTTGCTCAACGAAGCGGGGGAGTATCTGATTCAACGGCACACTATTCTGACCGCCCCATCCATCCAGGCATTGAGCTACACCCAAGACCGCGATCCCACAACGGTGGGGGGTGAACGAGGAGGCGATCGCCCTCCCCTGTCTTCCCTCAAAGCTTCTAACAACCTAGCTGCCGCAAATGCTGATGGGTATTTGGTGGTGGGCAATCCTGTCATGCCCACTTTACCCAGCCTACCGGGAGAATTGCCCGTCACCCTCGCTCCCTTACCTGCTTCGGAACAAGAAGCCCTCACCATTGGTAAATTGCTCAATAGTCCTGTGTTAACAGGGGATCTGGCCACTGAATCTATCGTTAAACAGCAAATATCGAGGGCAAGGTTAGTTCATTTAGCCACCCACGGTTTATTAAATTACGGAATTCCTGATCAGTCCAATGTGCAGGATATGCCAGGGGCGATCGCCCTCACCCCCTCTATCGGTACACAAGCCAGCGAACCCGCCAGCTCCGCAGCTAGCGACGGACTGCTCTCATCCCAGGAAATTTTAGACCTGGATCTCCAAGCGGATTTAGTGGTGCTGAGTGCCTGTGATACGGGACTGGGGCGGATTACCGGGGATGGCGTGATTGGCCTGTCCCGATCGTTTTTGGCCGCAGGCACCGCCAGTATCGTCGTGTCTCTCTGGGCCGTCCCCGATAGCGCCACCGCCGAATTAATGGTGACGTTCTACGAAAATATGCTGCAAGGCAATGATAAGGGGCGATCGCTCCGCTATGCCATGTTGGACACCCTAGAGCAATATCCCAATCCCCTAGACTGGGCTGCATTCACGCTAATTGGCAATGCCAATACCACCTTATTTGCCCCCCCTCCCTAGGGTTATCCCTGATTTGGGTAGCCCCCCTCGGTAAATAGAGGTAGCCATGATTGGCGTACCGTTTTGATAGAGGCTGAATCAGCGATGCGTTGCACCCGAAACCGAAACCGTTCCAAACGTCGAGCCATTTACTGTCCCCAGCACAATTGTTACCTCGATAGCGTTAGTCAAAAGTACCGTCTCTTTGCTGACCAAGCCCACCAATTGCAAGAGCGGGGGGTGGGGCGGCGGCAATCCCTCTTATTAATTGCTAACCAAAATACCGTCTCGTTAACCAATGAGTGGCTAGAAGCCTTTTGGTGTCCCTTTTGCCATGAAACTACTTGGTACCATGTCAAGCGCGGCGGTCCATCGGGCCGCACCTATACCCTCTCCCTTGCTCCAGCGGAGTTGTGGCAGCAGGTGGATGGCGTGCAAACTACCCAGGGAAATCCCACGGTGAGCCAATTTACCCGTCGCCAGTCCCGTCGGCCCAACTATCGCACGGCTAAAGATTTTAAGCCCACCATCGCCTAAGAGCCTATTTTAAAGTTGGGACTTGGTCGCATTGACCACTCGAAGTCGTGGCTAGGTAAGCGTAACCTGCCTATGTCGGTTCGCTAGGTGAACCAGCACACCTTGCATCAATAGGCTCAAATGCTAAACCAGGCTGAATGCACAGTCGTTTGGTGGGGGGTGGGGAGCCAAGCGTTAAAGGGCGATCGCTCCCTCACCATTTTTAGTAATGGGAAGGGCGATTGTCCAAGACGAACTGTCTACTTGGTGGTAGTAGGATTCCAGAACTCTATGGCACTGAAGAGGCTGAAATCTCGAAAGTTATAGGTCCAAATTGGGCATTTATATTGCAAAGCTATCAGCGTAACGGTTGCATCTTCCAGGGAGCCACGCCATTGCGGCAGTTGGAAAATCATTTCCTGTAGGGTGTCGAACTGTTCCGTTGTCAATGGCAAAACGTGTAGGCTATTGATCATGGTTGCCAATGCGTTTTGAGCGACTGTTGGGGAGGTGCGTTGTAACAACCATTTGTACACTTCAAAAACAATCGGTAGAGGGATGAGGAGAATAGGCTGAGCCTGAGTTAGTTCTTCAAAGCCTCGAATACAATCATGGTGATAGGTATCCTTGGCATAAAACAAACCTATCAGTGGACCTGCATCTAGAACGAGCTTTCTCAACCGACAAAGTCCTCTGCGTGTTCTGCGGCTCCGCGTGGGGCATTGGTAACAATTCCGGCAAGTTTTAATAACTGGGATGTGTCTTTGGGAATTAGTTTAATTTCTAGGGCTTCGTGAATTAAGCCAGCTAGAGTTTCGTTGGGATGAGTGTGTAAGTAAGTTTCTAATTTTTGGGCTAAAGCATCCGGTAGTTCAATTGTCAGTTCTGTCATAGCGGATGGTAATGGTAACTTGCTCTCTCACTATAACTGATGAACTTGTCTACGATCGCCCCACAAAATTGAATGAGGAAAGCGATCGCTCCCCTAGCATCTCCATGAATTAGAGGGGCGATACTCCTTTGGAGTGGTGTTGGGCGATCGCAATCGTCAATCTGTCTCTAGTTGTTCACCAATTGTTTGCTGGGATGCATGGCGAACATGGAGAATTCGCACAGTCGAAAAATCATTGTTTTCCAGGGTTGTGAACAAAATACGATAAGTGTTTCGGCCTCGACCGTACAGGAGTTGACGAATTTCTTGGCTAAAGTAGGGATTTTCGCGGGCAAGTGGGCATCGTTGCGGCATTTTCGAGAGGGATGCAATTGCTTTAAGTAAGCCACCGTACCACTGCTTTGCATATTCTGGCGAGGTTCGTTGAGAAAGTTGGAGGAAAGCCTGATCTGCTTCAGATTCCGCCACACTAGCAATTTCTATGCGATAGGTCATGACTCTGTAGGTAGGTCATATTTTCGCTGTTGCTCGGTGGCAAAGTCTTGAAAGGATCGGGCTTGACCTGTTGCAAAATCATCTAAACCACGCTGAATTCCGGCGATCGCTTCTTCCGTGTCTTGTTGTTCCCACTCAATGAACTGGGTTAGCAATTCGGCAGCAAGTGTATTGACATCTTGCCCCTGTTGCATTGCTCTAGCATGGAGTTTGGCTTCGATCTCTGGGGTAAGGGAAA
>JAYKIC010000120.1:0-5234 GCA_035284985.1 Leptolyngbyaceae cyanobacterium | reverse complement strand
GCCCCTTGCAGTAGGCACAAACGTCTTCATTGATGAGAGTGAAACGTGATACCCCGCTTTAGGACGCAGCGCGATCGCCTCTTATATTACGAATCCATGGACTACCCTACCGCCAATCCATCCTGCTGCTTAGGGTAAAGCACGAAACTCATCATCCATAAGAGTTAAGTGCGATCGCTTCGGATCGTCCCTGTAGTTTACCTTTACCCTCAAGCACCGCCCAAATTATGGCCATGACGGCAGAGGAGGAACGGTGGCATAGGCACTCGACGCTAAAATAACTTGGACTCCCTCCTTAACAATCCATAACCTCATTCATAAAGAAATCTGGGACTCTGGCTCAAACCGGACAAATCTCGCTTTACCATACATCACACTAGCGCAGGTGCGATCGCGCCCTGCAAGTCGAGCAGACGACAAGGGAAAATTATGGGAAAAGCAACCGGATTTATGGAGTATTTGCGAGAGGTGGCCTCAGATGTGTCGCCCCTCGACCGTATTCGCAATTGGGATGAGTTTCATCTGCCCATGCCGGAGGAAAAACTACGGGATCAAGGGGCACGCTGCATGGATTGCGGCACTCCTTTTTGCCATACCGGATTGGAAATTAGCCGGATGGCCAGTGGTTGCCCCATCAATAACCTCATTCCTGAATGGAATGATTTGGTATATCGAGGACGGTGGCAGGATGCCCTGGAGCGGCTGCATAAAACCAATAATTTTCCTGAATTTACCGGACGAGTGTGTCCGGCTCCCTGTGAAGGGGCTTGTGTGTTGGGGATTACCAATCCCCCAGTAACGATTAAAAATATTGAATACTCCATTGCGGAAAGAGGCTGGCAGGAAGGCTGGATTAGTCCCAATCCGCCCCAACAGCGCACGGGCAAGAAAGTAGCGATCGTGGGATCGGGTCCGGCTGGGCTGGCGGCGGCGGCGCAGTTGAATGCGGCAGGTCATTGGGTAACGGTGTATGAACGGGCCGATCGCCCCGGTGGATTGCTGATGTACGGCATTCCCAACATGAAGCTGGATAAGGAACAGGTGGTACTCCGGCGGTTGGATGTGCTCCGGGCAGAAGGGGTGACATTTGTTTGTAATACGGAAATTGGCAAAGATATTCCGGCAGAAAAATTAGTCCAGGACTTTGACGCGGTGGTGTTGTGTACTGGGTCCACCCGGCCCCGAAATTTGAGTATTCCAGGGCGGGAACTCCAGGGTATTCACTTTGCCATGGACTTTTTGACCGGAAATACCCGCACTGTTCTCAACGGTAGCCCTACGGAGGATTACATTTCGGCGGCGGGGAAAGATGTGGTGATTATCGGTGGTGGGGATACGGGTACGGACTGTGTGGGCACATCTCTACGCCACGGGTGTAAGAGCGTGACCCAGCTTGAAATTATGCCCAAGCCTCCTAGCAATCGGGCAGCGGATAATCCGTGGCCAGAGTGGCCCAAAATTTACCGGATGGACTACGGCCAAGAGGAAGCAGAAGCAATGTATGGGGATGATCCCCGCGCCTATTTGCAGACTGCGACTCAGTTTGAGGGGGATGAAAACGGTCAGCTTAAAGCCGTCCACACGGTACAAATTGAGTGGCGCAAGGATGATCAAGGACGATTTGGTCCCCAACCTGTAGCGGGAACGGAGAAAGTGATGCCTGCTCAACTGGTGTTATTGGCCATGGGCTTTTTGGGACCGGAACAACCGATTATTGAGGCGCTGGGACTGGAACAGGATGGGCGCAGCAATGTGAAGGCGGAGCATGGTGAGTTTGCTACGACCGTGCCGGGGGTATTTGCCGCTGGGGATTGTCGGCGGGGTCAAAGTTTGGTGGTGTGGGCCATCAATGAAGGCCGGGGAGTCGCGAAGGCGTGCGATCGCTACCTCATGGGGTACTCCAATTTGCCTTAGGAGTGATCGATCCTAGGCTGGAGTCAGCCGCTATACCATGCCCGCACCCGCCAGGGCTATAGCGCGAGACACTTGAGTGAAGATATGGATATTCTTTTTTGGGGAAAAATGTCTTAATCCAGGTGGCGATCGCTATAGCCTTAGGTGAAAGCTTTCTAAATTTTTTACAGGATGATAGGGATTTCTCTCTAGAAAACAGTTACGATGCAAACGGTTTAGGGTCTATCGGATGGATATCCGCGAGACGTGTTTGTAAGCTGGAGAAACGTTGATATGGGGCAATCAACATCATCCGCCCGTGTGTTGTGGATGAGGGTATGGGGACTGGCCGCAGTCCAGGGTGCGATTTCACTCACCTGGGTTATCTATATCCTTTATCTGGATAAGTTGCTGATTCAGTATGGATTTTCAGCAGAGTTTGCGGCTGGATTGCTAATCGTTGAGAATGTGTTGGCGGCCATCATGGAACCACTGATGGGTACCCTATCGGATCGGTTCCAACATTGGCTGGGTAGCCGCTTCCCCTTTATTGCCGTTGGCTTAATTGCCGCTTCGGCTTGTTTTGTGGCGGTTCCGGTGGTGTTGGCCTTCGGTAGTCCTAGCGGCATTATGCGGTGGTTGTTACCCACGGCGATGGTATTGTGGGCATTGGCCCAAACGGTTTTTCGCAGTCCGGCCATGTCCCTGCTGGGGCGGTATGCCTATGCCACCAATCTGCCCAGGGCAGCTAGTATCCTGACCTTGATGAGCAGTATGATTAGTCCGCTGCGGACCTTTGCCACGGACTTGATTTTACAAATTGGTCCCCTATTTGCCTTTAGCATTGGCTCCATTTCCTTACTGGTCGCCGCTACGGCATTGGGAATGGTGGGACCGGATCAGGGATTGGCGGCGGCCCATGCATTTCAGGAGAATCGGCGATCGACGCTTTCGGCTAGCCTGTTGAAACTGGTGCTGGTCTTTGGCACAGGCATTGGCACTACCATGGGTTTTCAATTTATCATGCAAGCCTTGCCCAATAGCTTGACGGATGGGGCACTAATTGGCAGTAAGGGCCTGATCGGGGCTATTTCGGCGGCGCTGATTGTGACAGCCCTCCCGGCTGGGGAACTGGCGACCCGTTTGGGCAACCGTCGGGGGATTGTGGTGGGGCTAGTGGGGTTGGTGGCGGCGTGTGGATTGTTAGCGATCGCCCAGCAACAAACCATTGGCGTACTGGCATTGGCGATCGCCCTTGGCGCAGCCGTTAGCCTGGTATCCAACACGAGCGTCCCATTTGCCCTATCCATGGTTTCACCGCAGCGGGCCGGGTTAGGCACAGGGATTTTCTTCAGTGGTGCGGCGGTCGGCTTTACCCTCTTCGTCAAAATCAAACCCGCTGTGACTGAACTCCCTGCCATGGCTGCCTTAGGAGGAGCAGCCGTCTATGGATTAGCAGCGGTATGTGTCATGTTGAGTACGCGATGGAGCGACTAATATGCCTTCAACGGCTAGTCTCTCAACGACTAATCCTTCCCCAACTCACACCTTGACCACCGATATCCTGGTGATTGGTGGGGGGACAGGGGGCACGGCGGCGGCGATCCAAGCGGCCCGTCGCGGTGCGCTCAACGGCACTCAAGTGACCTTGGTGAGCGAATATCCCTGGCTGGGGGGAATGCTCACCACTGCTGGCGTGAGTGCGCCAGATGGCAACGAACTGGAGGCATGGCAAACGGGGCTATGGGGGCAATTTATCCAGGCAGTCCAACAGCGTCAGCTCCAAGGGGTTGATCATGGGTGGGTGAGTTGTTTTACCTATGAACCACGCATCGGGGCGGCAGTGTTGGCGGCCTGGGTCGAGGCTCTCCCCAATTTGCAGTGGATCAGGGGGCAGCAGTTACGGGCTGTGGAACGGCGGGGGAAAACCCTCACCCGCGCTACGTTTGATGGCGTAAGCATCCAGGCCAAGATTATTCTGGATGGGACGGAACTAGGGGATGTGTTGGCCTTGGCTGAGATACCCAACCGTTGGGGGTGGGATCAGGCCAGTCAGGAACCCAGCGCCCCGCGCCAAACTAATTCCTTGGTGCAAAAATATCCGGTGCAATTACCCACCTGGGTGGTGGTGTTGCAAGATGTTGGGGATGCGACCCTTGCCGATGAGATTCAGGCACCGCCCCTCGATCCGATGCCTGATTTTTCTGGGGCGTGGGATGGCTATGATCCGATCCACTTTCTCAACTATGGCCGCCTACCGGGCGATCGCTTCATGATTAACTGGCCCCAGCAAGGCAATGATTACGGTGTCGATCTGGAACGACTGGTGCAATCGGCAGCGACCCGCGAGCAGTTTTTGCAAGCCGCTTATTGGCATAGTCAAGCCTTTGCTCATCACATTCAAACCCAGTTTGGCCGACGTTATGGTCTAGCAACCGACACCTTTCCCTCCGTTCCCAACAGCTTAGGAGGGGGGGCTTTTGCTCTTCATCCCTACTATCGGGAAAGTCGGCGGCTGGTGGGAGTGGTGACGGTGACAGAGGCGGATATCCTGCCCCAACCCAACCGTTGGGTGGCGGCTTTACCCCGAAATGCGGCGGGTGAGGTGACGGCGATCGCCATCGGCAACTACGCCAACGATCACCACTACCCAGCTCCTGAATCCAGCTTGCTCCAACTTGCCCCGAAATCAATGAATTGGGGGGGACGCTTAACGGGAACCCCCTTTACCTTGCCCTATGGCTGTCTAGTGCCGGAAACCGTAGATGGCTTACTAGTATGCGAGAAGAATATTTCCGTGTCCCACCTTGCCAATGGGGCGACACGGTTGCAACCCCTTGTGATGAATCTGGGGCAAGCCGCAGGGATGGCGGCAGCGCTGTGTATTGAAGCCAATGTACAACCAAGGGAACTAGCGGTGCGAACGCTCCAAAATGCCCTATTAGAGGAGGCGATCGCCCCCGCCGCCATCATGCCCCTACTCAACCTGGCCCCATCCCATCCCGACTGGCTCTACTGGCAGCGGTATTACCTAGACCGGGGAGATGTGCCCCCAGACGGTAATGTGCCTGGTCTGACATTAGATTTCAATAGATCAGAACCGGCTAGAGAAGGGGAAAGGGCGGTATCCAATCTAGGCCACGCCGCTCCCCAATCGTGCCACACCCTCACAGGCGTTTTAGAACGAATCCAGGAACATCGCTATGCCCTAGTGCCAGATCCCCTAGAACCACTAGCCCTGCCCCAATCCCTACCGTTAATCACGCTAAACCCCACTGTCCATGTTGCATTGCAACAGTGGGACAGCGGGACCGCCATCAAGGTTACGGGATACTGGAACG
>JAYKIC010000119.1:0-8589 GCA_035284985.1 Leptolyngbyaceae cyanobacterium | reverse complement strand
CCAGATCCCCTAGAACCACTAGCCCTGCCCCAATCCCTACCGTTAATCACGCTAAACCCCACTGTCCATGTTGCATTGCAACAGTGGGACAGCGGGACCGCCATCAAGGTTACGGGATACTGGAACGCCGCCGGACCCTGGCTACGGGTGATAGACGTAGCATTGATCCTCCCTGAAACCCGTTGAACCACCCGACCTGCAATGTACTGTATATTAAGGCGTGGTCTTGGCCGCAGCCTGTTTTTTGGATACGTTGTCGAACCGGGTTTGGGCACGTTTCCGCACGGAGGAATCGGCAGGGGCAACATCTAAAGCGGATTGAAAATAGTTGAGGGCGATCGCTTTATCCTGGTCTTGCGTCCCCAGTTTGATGGCCAGCAATCCGGTTCGCAAATATAACCGAGCAATTAAATCGCGGGGTTCTGACCCCTTAGCCAAGACCTCCAGGTGGCGGGATAGGTGTTGCAAGATGGTGGTCAGGGCGATCGCTTCACCATTAATCTGAATGGCGATCGTTTTCTCTTCAATGACTCCATCAGTGAGCAATATATCAATGAAATCTATCATTAACAGGGAGAAATGATTAATGATCGTGGAAGAACCCTGGATGAGTTTCCAATAAGCCACCAATGCTTTTTCTGTTTGGTTTAAGGCTCGAAAACATTTACCGTAAGCATATTGGATTCTGGCCGTAAACACTGGCTCTAAGCCTGTGTTTTGCAGTAATTGATTTGCCTCATTGAGGAAGATGATGGCTTGGTTATAGTCTTGATTGTTCCGGCAATACTTACTTTGCTTTAAGAGACTATGAACCACAACTTCCATGGTAGACGCTTTGGATAAAACCACTCGCTGATAAAGCTTCTGAGCCTCATCGGTAAATCCAATGTTGTCACAGAAACCAGCGATCGCCATTAAACTAGTGATGGGTTTAGTCGGGTATTCTTGATCGTCCAGTGGGGGAGAACTAAGGCAAAGATCTAAGAGTTCTTTGGCAACCTCCTTGGCTTCATCTACCTTGGCTTGTACGGCTAAAACATTACCCAGATAATGCAAGGTGCGAATGCGATCGCGCTGCTCCAATCCCGCTAAGTTAAGCGCAGATTTAAAGTGACCTTCAGCTTCTTTAAGGCTTCCTTCCCGCCGACAATCACAACCGCTTAAATAGATGCGCCAAAATTCTGGTAGCCAACTTTCCTCAACATATTCCACTGGGGAATCTGTGGTTTTTCGTAGAAAAAATGCCACACTATTTAGCACGACATCATCACAATAAATTTGAATACTATTATCGGGATAACGACGGGCCTGGGGCAAATTTCTTGCATCTTCAGACAGGGATAAATCGATGGAATCTAATAACTCTAGTCCTTGGATAATGCAGTCTTCCTTTGTCAACCAGTGTTGTAACCAATAGGCATCAGTAAACAACATATTCGGTTCATAGGAATGTAAATCAGTTGGATTAAACTCCGTTGTCAGTGCCGCGATGCCCCCCGGTTTTAAGACTCGATGAATTTCTTTAAATACTTGATGTAACAGGGTGAAGTTGTGAACATGTTCAATGGAACAACAACTCCAAATAAAATCAAAACTGGCATCTGGATATTCAATTTGGGTCATATCCATGTGGCGGACCGTCAGTTTAGAGCGATCGTAGGGGATTGGATTGCGTTGATAGACCGCCTCAACCGCCATTGATGCCGTAGACCAGTTTTGGGACTCGTACAAATCCGTTGCTACCACACTTTGACATACATTCGTGAAGGCGTAAATGAGGCATTCGTGGCCAACGCCCAGCCCCAAACAATCCCCATGACCGTCTAACAATCCTAAGGTTTTCAAGCCTTTATAAACCTGAATAAATTCCCAGGTCTTACGATTCTGACCAGTACAGCCAATCAGTGCTGCAATTTCTTGAAATTCTGGATCGTTCTAATCCTGAACATCTGCCACCTTACACAGCTTCATCAAGTCTGATCTCCTTAGGGACCGATAAATGATACAAGGCGATCGCCCCGCATTAGCGATTGAAGCACACTGTGTTCTCTATTCACAACATTTGTGTTTGGCTTTGCCATGCCTTAGGCTACGGGAACGATCAACCCCTTCCTTGGCTGGGTTGAAGCCCCTCCCTGGTTAGGGGGGGCGATCGCCATATTTGTTCTTGATACTGTGTATATGGGTGTGTACTTGAGATGGTTTACCAATGGCACAAAAACAAAGGAGACGCTGACTTGTTTACCCAGCAACTTGGCAAGGGCTAAACCTTAATGAATGCAGATTTACATGGGGACTACAACAGGGAACACAATGGCACAACCCCACTCCCAAGAAATACCACCTCTATGCCCAGTGCCGCAGTGGCGAAGTTCATGGCCTCATCCTCTCACGGGTCGGGAATTTCGCGTTAGCTTTCCCAGATGCGGATGGGTTGATTCAAGTCTAATCATTCTCTGACTATCACTCTATTTCCTTCAGTTGCTAACTTGATCCTAGATTCTTGCAGAAGTTAGAGGAATGAGAAAAGGCGATCGCTCCAGTTTGGACTAATGCGAGGCGATCGCTCCAGTTTGGAATAGTGCGGGGCGATCGCGTTGTGGGGGGATGGAGAGGGGCGATCGCTTCAGGTTTGGGATGCTGGGATGAGGATTAGAGGGCGCGATCGCCCCACTTTTAACAAAAACTAGGACTTGATATTTTCCTCAATAATCGACTTCATCCCTTCCACCGTAGCAGGAATGCTGCGGGGGTCCATAAACATCACCTTACTGCTGTTGCTACTGCCAATTTGAGTACCCATATTGAGGTACTGTTGGGCAATGAGATACTGCAAGGCTTCGTGGGTGGCGGGGTCTGCCTTGAGCGCTTTAGTGATCACTTGAAGCGCTTCAGCCGTCGCTTGGGCCTTGAGCACCTGCTCTTGCCGTTGGGCTTGGGCTTTGAGAACGATCACTTTCTGATCCCCTTCCGCCGCCAAAATTGCCGCTTTCTGCTCCGCTTCGGCTTGCAACACCTGAGACTCCGCCTTACCACGGGCCGAGTTAATGGCTGCTTCCCGTTCCCCTTCCGAGGTCAGAATCGCCGCCCGTTTGCGCCGTTCCGCCGACATCTGCAATTCCATTGAATCCTGTACATCCTTCGAGGGGATGATGTCGCGCAATTCCACACGGGTGACTTTCACGCCCCAGGGATCGGTGGCAATATCCAATTCCCGCAGTAATGTTTCGTTAATTTCAGTTCTAGCGGTAAAGGTTTCATCCAATTCCAACTGGCCCATTTCCGCTCGGATTTGAGTCAGCACCAAGTTCACCATGGCATCCCGCAGATTTTCCACCTTGTAACTGGCTTTTTCCAGTTCCATAATCCGCCAGTAGACCACTGCGTCCACCGAGATGGCGACGTTATCGCGGGTAATACATTTTTGAGGAGGGATATCAAGCACCCGCTCTCGAATGGTTTGCTGATGGACGACGTTATCAATGAATGGAAGGGTGAAACGGAGACCGGGGTTCAACTTTCGCCCTGAATAGCTTCCTAATCGTTCGACAAGTGCCTGATCCCCTTCACGAATAATCCGGAAGGAGCCGAAGAAGACTGACCCGGTGAATACGAGTACGACTAGACTAATAAATGGTCCCATAGCTAAGGTTTCTCTCCTATTATGTATTTGCGGATAAAACAGTGACTCATTATGATTCCAGCGGCCATGCGGTGGCTTTGGGCACGACGACTAGGGTGTTGCCTTTGCGGGCTACCACATAGACTGGTTCATTGGCGGCGATCGCTAGCGTTTCATCCCCACATCGCGCCCGCCACGATCCCCCCTCATACAGCACTCGACCCGCATCACCAATGGGGATCGAGGTTAGGGTTTGGGCTTCCCGCGACTCTTCCATTTTGAACGCACTGGATTTGGGCAAGAAGCGCCGCACCAGTGCCAGTAACAGCAGTGACAATACCATCCAAATGGCGACTTGGATACCGAATGATGGAACAATGAGGGTGATAAAGGCGACAAGAATGGCGCTAATCCCTAAAACGACCTCCATAAATGCGGTTGGCAGGAAAAGTTCCATCACACACAGGGTGATGCCCACGATCAGCCAGAATATAGCAGCCAGTGAAACTAGATCCATAGCACTTGCGGATGATTTTATGAAGGATCAAACTAATATAAGGGTGTCAAGCTAAGGGGACTGTGGAGCACAATAGATCATCAGTGGGTTACCCATAGATGATGTTTGGTCAAACTAAAGATTGGTAGTAAAGGGGGGCGATCGCCCCAACCCAACCAATACCAGCATACCTTCTCCTAATTTAGCTCACCGTTTCTGAATAGTCGGAAATTTCACAGAGATTTCCAGTCCAACAGGGGGATGCAACTGCGTTAAGTGCAACCGCGCTATGCTGATAGCAAGCAATGGTTGACAGCATGTTTTAGGGATTCACTATGATGGCATTTAGCGGATTTAAGAGTTTAAGCGCAACCTTGAAAGAATTTTCAGTCGTCTACACTGAGGCAAACTTTGTTGCGGGTGTGCCGTTTGCTGTATCGGATTACTTTCGCCAAGATTTGCAATTGATGCTGGATGATGCAGTGGTGGATAACTCCGAATATGCCATTTGTGAAAATCTAATTTACCCGGTTCTCAAAGAAGTGTGGAAACAATATCGGCAGTCGTTTGTGATTTGGAGTCACGAATTTCTCAGTTGTACAGATCGATTATCTGGATTTCCAGAGTATATCTTGGCTCGTCGATCGCCTTTAGGCAAAATCGTGTTTGACAAACCTTATTTCCTATTAGTTGAAGCCAAGCAAGACAATTTTGATCAGGCATGGGGGCAGTGTTTAGCAGAAATGATTGCAGCCCAACGCCTAAATGAAAATGAACAACTGATGGTTTTTGGCATCACATCTAATGGCGATCGCTGGCAGTTCGGTAAATTGGAGCAAACCCAATTTATCCTCAATAAAACTTTCTATACGATTCAGGAACTAGATTCCCTTTTTGCTGCGGTCAATTATATTTTCCAACAGTGTGAACAATCCCTCAATTCTCTCGTTGCTGTCTAGAGATGGAGCGATCGCCCATCTCCAGAATGCACGACCAAACTTTTCCCAAAGCTAGTTCACTGTTACCGAATCCTTGGAAATTTTACAAGGATTTCCAGTCTAAAGATGCTGGGGACTAGATACACCTGTTTCAATGTGTGAATCTATTATGGAAAGTAACCTACTACTGGCTTAGAGTCGTTTGATTGCTCTCCTGGTTGCGAACCATCAGGTTCCCCCATGCAAGTTTGCAACTCACAAGATTCCTCTAATCCAGGAGTTTGTAGATCAGATTCTCCTAGTCCGGGAGTTTGTGGATCAGGTTCGCCCAGACCATCAAGACCAAGCCTTATCTTCTGCCTCCTGGTTGTGGATCAGGTTCGCCTGCTCCTCCTGGTTGTGGATCAGGTTCGCCCAGACCATCAAGACCAAGCCTTATCTTATCGCTTGGTGGTAAATCAGGACTGCCTCCTGGTTGTGGATCAGGTTCGCCTGCTCCTCCTGGTTGTGAATCGGGTTCGCCTGCTCCTAATGCGTCGTCAGCAGCAGTTTTATGTTGCTTCTTAGCACCACACCTCTTCAGCAAATTACGAAACTTAGCTAAAATCATATTCCTCTCTTAGTTTCCAACTAATTGTCATATCAAGTTTAAAAACTGGTACAGTATAGAATACTAAATTACAATGATGGCTACCTTAAGCACAAATCGTAGATTCTCTGCTCTAAATTTGGATCAAAACCAGATTGATGATGAGTTGCCCAATTACAACCTTTTTGCATAAATGATGACAGACTTAGATTTTCGATATTCCAAAGGATAACAGTATCATCAGCACTACCTGTTGCTAGCCAATGACAGTCATGACTAAAGCTAACTGTATTCACATCTTCCTGATGACCTTCAAGGGACAAAACTTTTTCTCCTCCAATAGCCCAGATAATTGCCCTACGATCATCGCTACCAGAAGCAATTAATTGGCCATCGCTACTGATATCCAGCCCCCATATACTCGAATTATGGCCTCTAAATTTTTGTTGTAGTTGACCGTCTAGATTCCATAGTTTGATAATTTTGTCTTCGCTAGCTGTTACCAAGTTTTGCCCATCAGGAGTAAACAGAACCTGATAAACAGACTCTTCATGGGCCTCAATTGTTATGACTTCTTGCGTAGCTAACTGCCATAGGCTAACGGTCCTATTGTTGTTGGCTATGGCTAACATACTGTTAGCTTGATTTAAACTGACAGTATAGATGCCCTCCCAGCTTTGGTCGATAATAGTTTGGATATTGTCAAAGTTTCCATCCTTAATACGCCAAAACTGAATAGCTGAATCGAACCCCACGGAGATGAGAGTTTCACTATTGTTACTAAACTGAATATCAGATACTCGTTTTTCTCCATGTGCCGAAATCAGTAGTGGTAATGTGTTGTCGTTACCATCTATATTTACAGGCCAGATATTGATGCTACCGTTTCCTAAAGCTGCTGCTACATAACGATTCTCAGGGCTAATAACAACACTGTAGATGTTAGTATCAGCTTGCAAAACTTTAGGATCTATTTCGGAAAGCATCGTAGTATCCCATAGTAAGATTTTGTCATCACTGCCAGCAGTTGCTAAGAGTTGATCGCTATCACTGAAATCGACACTATAAACGTCGCTAGAATGACCAGTCAGAATTTGCTGGTTGGGTGAATCTAGGGTCCAGATTTTTGCTGTACTGTCGTTGCTAATGGTGATGAGCCATGCACCTGTGGCATTAAAAGCCAGACTATTGAGCCGACCATCATGGCCCTTTAATGTGTACAGTTCTCTGCCAAAGCGATTCCAGATTTTAGCGGTGCCATCTACGCTGGCTGTGACAATGAGTGTGCCATTGGGACTAAATTGAACAGCCGTTACTCCAGCAGTATGGCCTCTAAGAGTCGTTTCTGGTGATGATAGGGTTGGAATATCAGGATTAAACTGGCGGATTTCAACAGTACCATTATTGAGGGCGATCGCCAGCCATTCTCCTAGCACTAACCATTTCCCCCCTTGACTAAAATCGAGACCTAGGACGGTACTGTTAATATTTTCGAGGGTATAGACTGGTTCACCCTGTTGATCCCAGATAATCACTGTTTGATCGGCTCCTCCCGTGACCAGAAACTGACCATCCGGGCTGTAGGTCGCCGCATAAACCTCTGCTTGATGCCGATCCAGTGTTCTGATGAGTTGGCCGTTTGTATCCCAAATTTTTACGGTGCCATCATTACTACTGGTAGCTATGCGGGGTTCAGTCGGATGGAATCTCACAGCCCGAACGGCATCTTGATGGCCATTTTGTTCATTTCCCAGCGGTTGCGTTGAACCGTCTTGGCGGGACCACAGAGTCACTTTCCCATCATAGTCAGCGATCGCTAGGGTTTCCCCATCCGGACTAAACTGCACCACGGAAAATGGGCGTTCTTGCTCCATCAGGGTATCTATTTGCTTACCCTGAGATGTCCACAGGCGAATGGTGCCATCTCGACCTGCGGTAGCAATAAGCTGATCTTCTGGAGCCTGATCAGGACTAACGGCTACTCCTTCCACAAACTGACTGTGGCCCGATAGGGTTCCTTGTTCCCGCACCCAGTAAACTGCTTGGGACACCACTTGCAGGGCTTCGGCATGAAGTTCTGTATTGCCCCGAAACCAGAAAGAGTTTTGGAGGCGATCGCCAGCTTCCAACGCCGCCACCAGCGTATCCAAGGAGTGGCGATTTTCCACGAACTTAGCATCGGCAGCAGTAATCAGGGCTTCAATTTCCCGGCGCTGTGCTGTCCGTGAACTGATTGTGGCAATTATTCCCAAACTTGAGATGATTGCTAGTGCGACGCCTGCACCGATGGCGATGGCGCGATAAAGCCGCAATTCTCGCTGACGTTGTTGTTCTCTTTCGTGATGTTGGCGATCGCGCTCCTTCACCCCGACATCAATAAACTCGATTTCCGTGGCTTCTAATCCCCCAAAGAGGGAGTCAAATACCCCATCCTGCCGCAGTTCCACCACCCGCTCCAGTTTGGAACCACGCCACAACTCATCAGTTGCCTGTTGGTTATTGGTCTGGGAAACCTCTTGCCAGCGTCGAGCTTCGTCAGACAGGCGATGTTTGAGGTTAATGATTTCCTGATTTTCCTCTAGCCACGTTTGCAACTGGGGCCAGGAACGAATCAAGGTTTCATGAGCTAATTCAACCGTAGCGTGATGGGGCGACTGACGTTCCACCTTAGTCTCACGAGGGCGATCGCCTGCCACCCCACTATCCACCACCCCACTATCCATCACCCCGTCACTCACCAACAAGTTGGCATCAATCAGATGCAACAACACCCGCCGTGTTTCCGGCTCGGTAAATTGGGAGAGATAGGCGCGACGGCTGACGGCTTTACTTGATCCGTCTGGATTGTCCTGCTGCCCAGAAATATCCACCAAGGTGAGGAAAATCTGACGGGCACGTTGTTGGTCGGCTGGTGATAAATGGTCGTAAATTTCGGTGACGTGCT
>JAYKIC010000118.1:0-11023 GCA_035284985.1 Leptolyngbyaceae cyanobacterium | reverse complement strand
CCCAACACAATTAGATCCGGCAATGTTTTAACTTGGGAATCGTTCAGCAGTAGATGCAATGGACAGGCTCAAAAAAGAAGCTTGAATCGACTAGCTTCAAGCGATTTATCATAGCACTTTTTATTGGATAACAAGTTGCTGGGATAAAGCAGTTCATAGTCTCCACACAACTAAGGGTCAGGAGACCTGACCCCAGGCAATGTAGGGGCCAGGTCTCCTGACCCAAGGCAGGCCCAACCATCACGCTAGAAACTGGCTCCGAGATGAGATATCCAGCCAGACTCACCACAGTCTATTCAGAATAGGCATCAAGAGGCAGGCAAGCACAAACAAGGTTGCGATCGCCAAAGGCATCATCAATTCGCTCCACCGCAGGCCAGAACTTGTTGGACCGGGTCCATTCCGTTGGATAGGCCGCTTGTTGGCGGGAATAGGGCCGATCCCAGTCATCCGCCAGCAATACTTGGGCGGTGTGGGGCGCATGTTTGAGCAAATTATGCTTCGGGTCAGCTTCACCGATTTCGATCGCCCGAATTTCCTGCCGAATCGCAATCATGGCATCACAGAACCGATCCAGTTCCGCCTTCGACTCACTTTCCGTAGGTTCCACCATCATAGTGCCAATCACAGGCCAGGACATGGTGGGCGGATGGAAGCCATAGTCAATCAGGCGCTTCGCAATATCCGTTACCTCAATCCCCGCCGACTTTTTGAACGGACGGGTATCAATGATGCACTCGTGGGCAATCCAGCCATGGCTACCTTTGTACAACGTTTCATAGTGCCCTTCCAATCGCTTGGCAATGTAGTTGGCGTTGAGAATGGCTACCTTGGTGGCGTGGGTCAATCCCTTCGGTCCCATCATGGCGATGTACATCCAAGAAATTGGTAAGATGCTGCTGCTACCCCAAGGGGCGGCGGAAATGGGACCGATGGCCCGACTATCCCCCAATTGCACCACCGGATGTCCCGGTAAGAAGGGCACGAGGTGAGCCTGGACCCCAATGGGACCAACCCCAGGACCACCGCCCCCATGGGGAATACAGAAAGTCTTGTGCAGGTTGAGGTGGCACACATCCGCACCAAAATCAGCAGGACGGCACAGTCCCACCTGGGCGTTCATATTGGCCCCATCCATGTAAACCTGCCCACCGTGGCGATGCACGATATCGCAAATTTCCCGGATGCCTTCTTCAAATACCCCGTGGGTGGAGGGATATGTGACCATTAGGGCGGCAAGGTTTTCTTGATGTTTCTCCGCTTTGGCCTTGAGATCGGCAATGTCAATGTTGCCATCTTTGTCACATTGGGTCACGACCACCTTCATCCCTGCCATGACCGCACTGGCTGGATTGGTGCCGTGGGCCGATTCAGGAATCAAGCAAACGGTACGGTGGGTATCGCCCCGATCCTGATGATACTGGCGAATCACCAACAGTCCAGCATATTCTCCCTGAGACCCGGCGTTGGGTTGGAGCGAGACTCCCGCGAATCCGGTAATTTCTTCCAGCATTGTTTCCAGAGAGCGGAATAGTTCCTGATAGCCCTGGGCTTGATCTAGGGGGGCGAAGGGATGGATGTGGGCAAATTCCGGCCAGGTCACGGGAATCATTTCGGCGGTGGCGTTAAGCTTCATGGTGCATGATCCTAGGGGAATCATGGCGGTGGTCAAGGATAAGTCCTTGCTCTGGAGGCGATGGATGTATCGCAGCAGTTCGGTTTCAGAATGATAGCGGCTGAAAACAGGATGGGTTAAGAAAGGGGTTTTCCGTTGGAGGGATGGGGGGATGGGGGTTGGGGTGCTGGATGGGTGAGTCGGTGTAGTCGGGGGTGAGAAGAAGGAGAGGAGGGTGGTGATGTCGGTTGCAGTGGTGGTTTCATCGAGGGCGATGGTGAGACTAGTGGGGGTGAGTTGGCGCAGGTTGATGCCGTGGGCGATCGCTTTTTCCATCACCTGACTACCCTCAGTTTCAGTCAACTCTATTTTTACCGTATCAAAGAAGGGTTGACTGCCGATGGTATATCCCTGAGCCGCCAACTTGGAGGCGAGGGTTTGGGCCAAGGTGTGGATACGGGTGGCGATCGCCTTTACCCCTTCAGGCCCGTGATACACCGCATACATACTAGCCATCACCGCCAACAACACCTGAGCGGTACAGATATTGCTAGTCGCTTTGTCGCGCCGGATATGTTGTTCCCGGGTTTGGAGGGCTAGTCGCAGGGCAGGATTACCCGATGCATCCCTAGAAACCCCAATGAGACGACCAGGGATTTGCCGTTTATAGGCCATCTTAGTGGCAAAGTAGGCCGCATGAGGCCCACCATAACCCATGGGCACCCCAAAGCGCTGGCTACTACCCACCGCAATATCGGCCCCAAATTCTCCGGGGGGCGTAAGTAACGTCAGGGCTAGCAAATCCGCCGCCACGGTGACGAGAGCGCCAACTTCATGGGCCTGGGCAACGATAGTCCCGTAATCGTAGATAGCCCCATCCGTGGCTGGATATTGCAGGAGAATGCCAAAGAAACTGTCGTCTAGCTGCACCGTGCGGTGATCGCCAACCACAATATCAATGCCGAGGGGAATAGCACGGGTTTCCACTACGGCAATGGTTTGGGGATGACAATCAGCGGCGATAAAAAACTTGTTGGCCTTGGTTTTACAAACTCCATAGCTTAGCCCCATGGCTTCTGCTGCCGCCGTGCCTTCATCCAGCAAAGAGGCATTGGCTAAATCTAGCCCGGTCAAATCCGTCACCATTGTCTGGAAGTTGAGGAGGGCTTCCAACCGACCTTGGGCAATCTCAGGTTGATAAGGCGTGTACTGTGTGTACCAACCAGGATTTTCCAAAATATTCCGCTGAATCACAGGTGGGGTGATGCAGTTAGAGTAGCCCATGCCAATGAAGGAGCGAAATACCTTATTTTTGGTGGCGATCGCCCTCATTGCCGCCAACCCATCCTGCTCATTTTGACCCGCCACCAGTTCCAATTCTTGAGCAAGGCGAATTCCCGCTGGTACAGTTTGAGCAATTAAGTCATCTAAATGTTGAGTATCCAAAACCCTTAGCATTTGGGCAATATCAACAGATGTTGGCCCAATATGTCGGCCCACAAAGGAAGATGGGGCCGCAACCGAAGATCCCTGATCCGCACCACCTCCACTTACATCCATAGCATCCCTATGGGTGGCAGATGATGATGCAGATCGAGCAAAGGATTGAGAAGAAGATAGTTGAGATGACATACAGGTCTGAGTGGGTACGACAAAAGAGAATCACTGGATTAAGAACCGTAATCAGTGTTCATGACACTAGCGTAATATGTTGAAACACTATCACACAATAGTATACGAAGACTGGATAAACAGATGCATTCAGGGGAGGCGATCGCCCCTCCAAGCACCCAGGATTACTGGCAAACCCACTCAGAAAATTAAGGATTAATCATCATCGTCTTCAGTTTCATCATCGTCCCCTTCTACTTTATTACTGTAGTCTTCGGACGATAAGGCATCATCTAACTCTGACGGGTCATCAATTGCAACTTTGATCATCCACCCTTCTTCATAGGGATCTTCCCCTAACTTTTCGGGTGCATCCAAGAGAGCATCATTCCGGGCAACCACCTTACCTGTAACCGGAGAAACCAGATCTTCTACCGCTTTTACTGACTCGACGGTGCCAAATTGTTCTTGTTTATCTACTTGTTCCCCAACCTCTGGTAGTTCCAGAAAAACAATGTCACCCAGTTGATCCACGGCATAGGCAGTAATACCGACCGTGACGGTATCACCTTCTAACAAAGCATACTCATGGGTTTCGAAATAACTTAGGTTGTCGGGATACTCCAAAGCCATTGATGACCTCTCGATACGTTCTTAAATCAGGCTGTGTAAAATAGTCAACTCAAACGTTACCGCAAAATTGACCGTAAGAGATGGGGTGGGGGCAAAAATCATAATCTTTTTTAGTGTTCAGACCAATTCACTAAATTACACCCGCCGCTAATAGGGCAAAGCGCAATAGAAATATAGCCGCCAAAATCCAAACCGCTGGACTGATTTCATGGGCTTTGCCCTGGAATGTTTTGACCAAGGGATAGCTAATAAACCCCACGGCCAATCCTTCTGCAATGGAAAAACTGAGAGGCATGATCAAAATGGTGAGGAAACAGGGAATGGACTCAGCCGGATCAGACCAGTTAATTCCGGTGACACTCCCTGCCATCAACACCCCCACAATCACCAGGGTGGCGGCGGTGGCAAAGCCAGGAATGGCGGAAATCAAGGGAATAAAGAAAATGGCTAGGGCAAAGAGGGCAGCAGACACGATAGCAGCAAATCCCGATCGCCCCCCTTCTGATACCCCAGAGGCGGATTCAATGTAGGTGGTGACGGTGGAGGTGCCCAGAACTGCTCCCAAGGTAGTGCCTATCGCATCGGCCAACAAGGCTTGGTTAGCCCTAGGAAGTTCACCGTTCTCGTCAATCATGTTGGCTTGGACACCCACTCCAGAGAGGGTACCAATCGTATCAAATAAGTCCACAAACAAAAATACGAATAGCACGGCCAATAAATCCAGGAGGTTAACGGCGTTAATCCGGCCTAGGCCGATAAAGGCTTGCCCCAGTAAATCCGAGGGAAATACGGGCCATGCGACCAAGCCTTGGGGCCAGGGTGCGACCCCTAGAATCCAACCCAAGACCGCCGTCGCCACAATGCCCCACAACAAGCCGCCCTTGATCCGACGGGCGACAAAGGCCGCCGTGATCACGATGCCAAAGAGGGCCATCAAGGTGGCGGGCTGGCCCAGATCCCCTAGGCTGGTTTTGGTGGCGGGGTTGGCTACAATGATCCCGGCCCCCCCCACGGCGGGATCGCCCGATAAGCCAATGTAGGCGATGAAGAGGCCAATACCCACGGCGGTGGCCCGTTTGAGGCAAGCGGGGATAGCGGTGATGATGGCGGACCTGAGATTCGATAAGGTGAGGAGAATAAAGAGAATCCCTTCAATAAAAATAATGGCCAGAGCTAAGCGCCAGTCGATTCCCAGTCCCAGGACGACGGAAAAGGCGAAGAAGGCATTCAGGCCCATGCCGGGGGCGAGGGCAAGGGATAGTTGGCGAGTAGCCCCATGATGGCGGTGGCGATCGCCGCCGATAGGGCGGTGGCGATCACTAATTCCCCAAACAAATCCCCTGACTCAGTTAAAAAGATCGCCTCTGACAAAATGCCGGGATTCACCACTAAGATGTAGGCCATGGTGAAAAAGGTGGTGGTCCCAGCGATCACTTCCGTCCGGAAATTGGTTCCCAGTTCTTGGAAGCGAAAGTAACGGGCGATCGCCCCTTCCTTTTGGGGCGGCGGCGTTGGTTCCACAGTGGTAGATTGATTCATTAGTTTGTAATCGTTATTGATCAACTCACAACATTTGTTATGCTCTCGTAACCCTTGGTTAAAAGCGGTATTGAGGTTTACCCCTGCTACAATTGAGCAGCATCAAGGGGGCGATCGCATCCCCCATATTTAATAAAATATTTTTCAAATATGGGGCAGAAAGGCGAATTGTGCCTAAGTGCGCCAAAATAGGTGGGGACTGGACTGCTTTGTCCATCCATTTTTCCAACTATTGCTACAGATCATTGTCTTATGCAGTCTGTTCATCAAACGTTTCTTTGCCTCAGTCTTGGTGC
Source organism: Leptolyngbyaceae cyanobacterium (assembly GCA_035284985.1). GTDB lineage: Bacteria > Cyanobacteriota > Cyanobacteriia > CAKZMO01 > CAKZMO01 > JAAHGY01. Next base: position 5,329 of record JAYKIC010000118.1, on the reverse strand, counting down.
TGCCATTATTTTGGGAGTGGCCGAATCGTCGTCCGCGCAAATTCGTCGTTCCAGCCCCTTTGACTCGGTTGCTAACCCGTCACCTGATCCAGCATTGCCCGATTTAGCGTCAGAGGCGATCGCGGTAATGCCAATGGTGGCCAGTCCGACCGTCACCCTTGACCTTGCCCCCTTTGACCATTATTTAGTGCAGTGGAGCGCATTCCCAAACCGTGATCCTGAATCACCGTTACCAACCCATGCTCCAGCCCAATCAATCAGTTCGGTCCAAACCAGAGATCAATCCGTGGCCCAAGTGCCTGAATCAGCGATCGGGGATGAAGCGGGCGAACCTGCCCCCACAACGGACCCCATGGCGGAGCCTGAGGCAACGGATCTGGTTTCCCCCAGTCCCGATGATGCAGCCCCCCTAGAGCCTAGCGCTGAATCCTCCTCCTCAGGCGTTGATGACAGTACACCGGATGACAGTACACCGGATGGCAATAGTTCTGATGAGGGAACCGTTGAAGTGGAGCTAGAATTAGCCCCCGAAGCGATAGACCCCAGTGTACAGGTGGAAATGCAAATCCCTAGCCTTGAGTCTGAAATTGAGCCAGATCCTGAGTCTGACGAAGTTTCGGAGGAGGATGCTTCGGAGGAGGATACTTCGGAGGAAGATACTTCGGAGGAGGATACTTCGGAGGATTCCGATGAAGTTGACGTTGACGTTGAGCTAAACTCAGCCCTGATTGATCTGCCGGATTATCTGCTCTCACCACCTAATCCCCTATTTGTGCCGATTAACCCTGAAACCGTGGAGAGGGTCGGCACCCAACCCATTTCCCTAGAACAGGCCCTAGAAATGGCCCGTCGCAATAGCCGGGAATTGCAAGCTGCCATTCAAACCTTGGAACAAAGCCAACAAGCCCTGCGGGAAGCCAGAGCCGCCTATTTCCCCACCGTTACGGCCACCAGTCAGTTAGTCCATCGCGATCGCGACATTTCGGCGGAATCAGGACTGAGTTCCCTAGCGGGCCAACCCACCGTTGATACGACTTTAAACCTGGACCTCACGGTGAACTATGATATTTTCACATCGGGTTTACGGTCAGCCACCCTACGGGCCGCAGAGAACAATGTGCGCCTCCAGGAACTTCAGGTGGAAGTGGTGCAAGAAGATTTGCGCCTCAATATCACCAATGCTTACTACAATCTACAGGAAACTGATGAACGGGTCCGCATTGCTCAAGAAACCCTAGCCCAATCCACCAGAAGCCTCCGGGATGCGGCAGCCCGTGAAGAAGCTGGGGTTGGGACCCGCTTCGATCGGCTGCAAGCTGAGGTGCAGTTGGCAGAAGATGAGCAGGAGTTGGTGAATAGCATTCGGGATCAAAACGTCGCTCGCCGGGTTTTAGTGGATGCGTTAAGCCTTCCCCCTGGAATTGACCTATCTGCGTCCGACCCGGTGGAAGTGGCTGGAAGTTGGGCACTCCCTTTGGAGACGACCCTATTACTGGCCTATCGCAATCGGGCTGAACTGGAACAGCAATTGGTCCAGCGGGATTTAAATCAGGAGCAGGCACGGGCTAATTTGGCCAATCGTTGGCCCCAGCTCTCTGCCTTTGCCTCCTACAATATGAACGATTTACTGGACGTTACCCGAAGCACTTCTGATTTTGAAGATTTGTCCGTGGGCTTGCAAATGAGTTGGACTATCTACAATGGGGGGGCTACCAGGGCGGCGGTTCGGCAAGAGGCGATCGCCGCCGAAATCGATGCAACCACCTTTGCCGATACCCGCGAACAAATTCGACTTGAGGTGGAGCAAGAGTACCTCAATCTTGGGGCTGAATTCAAAAATATTCAGACCACTGAATCAGCGGTAGGACTGGCAAAAGAGGCTTTGCGTTTGGCTCGACTCCGATTTAGTGCCGGAGTCGGCATTCAGTCGGACGTTTTAGAAGCTCAAATCCAACTCAGTGAGGCTGAGGGCAGGCGGGTTACGGCCATTTTGGACTATAACCGTGCCCTGATCGCCATTCAGCGGGCCGTTAGCAATTGGCCCGATCACAATCTCTCCGCCGATCCCATCCGGGAATTCCTAACGCTTCCTAATGAGTAGCCCCTCTCTGGATCACAGGATTATCAGCTAGGGTAAGCGCTATTCTAACTGGGGTGTCTGAGCTAGATTCAGGCGCTCCAGCGCCTGTTCTGCTGTAATCAGACGCTTCAGGACCACTTGACCAATACTTTGGTGCTCTTGGGGAGACGGATGGTTCTCATCCGGTAACACTTCCACCATCAAAACGGCATCTTCTACCTGATACAGCCACAGGGGTTCGCCCTTTTCCACAATCTGAAGATTCATGCGTTGAATTTGGGGACGACGATTCCAGGCCAACTCGTTCCACAGTCCGCCAAATTCCCACACCCGACCAATATGCCAGCCATCTACTAAAAAAAAATACTTCACACCAAGTCTCCCCTTCAAGTCGGAACCATTATATGCCCCAAAACCCTCAAGGATAAATAATTGCAGGAGTCTTTTAAAATCCAGATGGGTCTTAGCCCCAAAGTTGAAAAGCGATCGCCCTTAGCCCTGAAAAACCAGACTAGTTGCCAGGAGAAGGAGGGGCGATTGCCTCTGCCCCTAACGCTTCATTCTCCACCGTCTCCAACAGGGGTAAATAAATGGCTTGGATATCTTCCGGCAGCCGTTCCTTCAACAAACGATAACTATTTTGCAACAGCCCCTCCAATTCCTCCGTGGAGATCACTTCCCCTTCGGCCTTGAGATAGGCCGCAATCCGCACCTTACTCCAGTGAAACGTTTGGGATAACAGCAACACAATGCGCTGAGTCGGCGAGAGCTGACTGAGGGACTGTTCGATGTAACACCACAATGGCGGCGAGACTTTATCAAGGGCATAGTGAATCGACTCCGTAGGCGGCAACTGCACCGAATTGATACAGACTGCGGTGATATTGATCAACCAATTTTGCAGAGTCGCGGCCTTGGCCGGAGAGGGACCATCCCCATCAACCCACTCGGATAATTGGCCCGACCCACCCCTCTGACCTTCCACTTCATGCAAGTCTAGCCCCCGTAATTCATGGTAAATATGTCGCCATGTGAGCGCAAATAAATAATTGGCTTGGACGGGCGATCGCGCCGAATGCTGAATTAACGTATACACAATCGGACTGTAGCGGCAAAAAATCGCCAAAAAATATTGCCCAGCCTCTGGCTGACGCTGAAACAACGTCAACAACGCCTGATCCGTATGGTGGGCCAACGCTTCAACAACATCATGCTTACACTCAGGAAAGCTGGGAATTTGTACCATAGGTCTACCCAGGAACATACCTCTAAATAATTGTCACGGTATCACATCACACCCTAAGTCTATAAAATGTATCGATAACCCCAATGATGTAAATATAACCGACTATTTCTCCGGTGATATGCAACGATATACTAGGCAATGGAGTAACGATTCTTCATTACTCTAAGCATCATCCATGAAAGTTAAGCGTCTCAGTCGAGCAACGATCGATTGTCCCCTGAACTTATCCTCTCACTTGTTACAACAGACCCTATGAACTCTGGAATCGACTTACAAAGTAGTTTTATTGAAATCCTCACCCAGCTTGGCCTTCCCGTAGGAGCAGCCAAACTTCTTTGGATTCCCTTCCCCATGCTGTTGGTCTTAATTGCCGCAACAGTCGGTGTGCTCGTCACCACCTGGCTAGAGCGAAAAGTCTCCGCCGCCGTGCAGCAACGCATCGGGCCAGAATATGCAGGACCAATGGGGTTACTCATGCCTGTCGCTGACGGTCTCAAACTACTCGTGAAAGAAGACATCGTTCCGGCCAAAGCCGATCCATTTCTCTACACCATGGGACCAGTACTAGTAGTGGTGCCCGTATTTGTGTCCTACTTGATCGTTCCCTTTGGCCAAAACCTCCTCGTCACCGACCTCGGAGTGGGCATATTTCTCTGGATTGCCCTATCCAGTATCGCCCCCATTGGCTTGTTGATGTCAGGATACTCCTCCAACAATAAATACTCCTTACTGGGAGGATTACGGGCGGCAGCCCAATCCATCAGCTACGAACTGCCCCTAGCCTTAGCAGTCCTAGCCGTAGTCATGATGTCCAATTCCCTCAGCACCGTAGATATCGTTGAGCAGCAAGCAGGTTATGGCATCCTGAGTTGGAATGTCTGGCGACAACCCATTGGGTTCATCATCTTCTGGATTGCGGCCCTAGCCGAATGTGAGCGCCTACCCTTTGACTTACCTGAAGCAGAAGAAGAATTGGTTGCGGGCTATCAGACTGAATATGCTGGGATGCGATTTGGCTTGTTCTACCTGGGAGCCTACGTTAACTTAGTACTATCAGCCCTATTTGTGTCTGTACTGTATTTGGGGGGCTGGAGTTTTCCAGTACCCGTGGAACAAATGGCAGCGTGGGCTGGCATTAGTGAAACCACCCCCTGGCTACAGGTTATTACTGGAACCTTGGGAATCATGATGACCGTCTTCAAAGCCTATCTGCTGGTCTTCCTCGCCGTAATCCTGCGTTGGACAGTGCCACGGGTGCGGATCGATCAGCTACTGGATTTAGGGTGGAAGTTTTTGCTGCCCGTGGCCCTTGCTAACCTTTTGATTACGGCAGCCCTCAAGCTAACCTTTCCCGTTGCCTTTGGTGGATAGGTAGTGGTTCACACTCCATTATTGTGTTGCTCCACCCTATTGGTTATCACAAGCCCTTGTCATAGCCCTGAACCCCATTGAAAACAGATTCATTAGAACTCGACCTAAGTTATACGGTTTACCAAGATGCTGAAATTCTTAAAACAAGTTGCAGATTACACCAAGGGGGCAGGACAAGCGGCCCGCTATATTGGCCAAGGTCTAGCCGTAACATTTGACCATATGCAGCGTCGCCCGATCACGGTCCAATATCCCTATGAGAAGTTGATTCCATCAGAAAGATATCGGGGTCGGATTCACTTTGAATTTGATAAGTGTATTGCCTGTGAGGTGTGTGTACGGGTTTGCCCAATCAACCTTCCAGTGGTGGATTGGGAGATGAACAAGGTCGCCAAGAAGAAGAAACTCAATCACTACAGTATTGATTTTGGTGTTTGTATTTTCTGTGGCAACTGTGTGGAATATTGCCCCACGAATTGTCTCTCCATGACGGAAGAGTACGAACTGGCTGCCTATGATCGCCATGAGTTAAATTACGATAACGTTGCTTTGGGCCGTTTGCCCTATAAGGTGACGCAAGATCCCATGGTTACTCCGATGCGAGAGTTAGCTTATCTGCCCAAAGGGGTAAT
>JAYKIC010000117.1:0-9935 GCA_035284985.1 Leptolyngbyaceae cyanobacterium | reverse complement strand
CCCAAAGGCAAACCCGTGCGCCGCCTCGCCTCCATGTCCGGGGGTGAAAAATCCCTCACCGCTCTCAGCTTTATCTTCGCCCTCCAACGCTATCGCCCGTCACCCTTCTACGCTTTCGACGAGGTGGATATGTTCTTGGATGGGGCCAATGTGGAACGTCTGGCTAAAATGATCCGCAAGCAGGCGGAAGGCGCCCAATTTATTGTGGTGAGTCTGCGTCGTCCCATGATTGAACGGGCCGATCGCACCATTGGCGTAACCCAAGCACGAGGAGCCTACACTCAAGTTTTGGGAATTAATTTGAAGCAATCCTGAGCAAGTATTTTGGTTTGTTGAGATATGAGCCTATCCTTTAGCTGTTACTCTAACGTATGAATAGCCTTGGGTTGTCAGGGCAATGATGATTGATTCCTCAACACTTTAGGTAGTAGGAGCATAATGTGCTGAACTCTCTACGAATTTCCCAATTCCGAGCTTTCAAAGATTTAAAGATTGATCGACTTGGTAGAGTAAATTTAGTGGTTGGTAAGAATAACGTTGGTAAAACAACTCTGCTTGAAGCTGTTCATCTCTATGCGTCCGAGAGTGCATTGAATACTCTGAATCGCGTGCTAAGACGGCGACAGGAATATTTCATTGAAAACAGAAGTGAAGTAATCTCCTATAGCAATCTATTTTACAGAAAATCTGAACAATCAGCACCCATTGAAATAGGTGAAATTCAGGGTCAAGATCAGTTAGTAATTCGGCGTATGTGGCGCTTTACTGATATAGCTGAAGATGGAGAGGGTGAGAGAATTCGTTATAGTGAGCATCTACCAGATGATCTTGAATTGGAAGAAATAGATGCAACTGAAGTTCTGAGAGCTAAGCGAGGGCAAAATAATTTTGAATCGATGTCGATTCATTCAGGAAGATATTCACACAGATTGCGCTCAAAGTATGAAGGCTCGACCAGTAGTTTATTTCTACCCTTTGCTGGTTTTCAAGATGACTCTATTGACCCAGCAAATCTTTGGGATCGGATTGCTCTGACTGATAAAGAGTTCGACATACTAATTGCTTTGAAAGTAATTGATCCAGATCTGGAACGTATTGTCTTCATTGGGGACGCACCACAAAGACAAGTGAAGGTCAAACTTACTGGGCAAGATCCCATATCACTGCGTAGCCTTGGAGACGGTATGAATAGATTGTTTGAGTTGACCTTAGGGCTAGTTAGTGTTCCAGAAGGAAAGACTTTCTTAGTTGATGAAATTGATGCTGGCCTGCATTTCACTACTTTGGTGGATGTGTGGCGATTGATATTTCGTGTTGCTGAAAATCTGAATATTCAGGTTTTTGCGACAACTCATAGTTGGAATTGCATTGAAGCCTTTCAACAAGCAGCGGTTGAACATTCGGCAGAGGGTTTCCTTATTCGCTTAGAAAAGGGTGAAGAAGGTATCAGGGCTGAAGTTTTTTCCGAAGAGGATTTAACGATTATTACTCGTCAGTCAATTGAGGTTCGTTAATGATGAGAATAACGGATCGTGTATTACTTGTTGAAGGACGAGATGATCGTGAGGTTATTTATCAGTTTTGTAACTATTACGGGATCGATAACCAAAGCCTTTTCTCGGTAGAGACTGGAGGTGGTTTCGACTCACTTTTGAAGGAACTCGGTATTAGAGTGCGGACTGAAGTCAAGGTTTTAGGTATAGTAGTTGATGCCGATGCTAGCTTTAACTCTCGGTGGGAAGAAATTGGCTCTGCTCTGAAGATACATGGTTATGCCTTACCGACTTTAGCAATAAGAGGAGGCACTATCATCGAACCTCCAAATGCTAGTCGTCCTCTTATTGGGATTTGGCTCATGCCAGATAATCAAGAGCCAGGGATGATTGAGGATTTCCTATTGCGTCTCACTGAAGAAGAAAACTCCCTTATTGCTCGTGCAGAAAATGCAGTTGATAGCATTCCTGAGACAGAACAATTATTTGGGAAGACCAAACGTTCCAAGGCTATCATCCATACTTGGTTAGCTTGGCAAGAAGAGCCGGGAACGCCTCTAGGGTTGGCCATTAGAAGGCATTATCTTGATCCAACACGAGATCCCGCCCCTCTGTTTAAGACATGGCTTGAGACACTTTTCATGCCAACGACTTGATAGTCCTGAATACAGGACTACAGAAGTTTTTGATGAATGGGGGGACGGTGATCTTTATCCTTAATATGGATTTGTTTCGTTGTGGTCGATTTACCAGATAGGGTCCGGGATCGACTGATGGCGATCGCCTCTCTCAAACATTACGAATATGGACAAGAGAGCGATCGCCCCAATCTTAGCCCCTAAATCTTAGCCATTCAAAGATTTCACATACCGCTGCACCAGGATATCGATTCCGGTGATAGCCGTGCCCACCACCACCGCATGGGCACCGAGGGCGATCGCCTCCTTTGCCATTTCTGGTGAACCAATTCCCCCCTCACAAATCACCGGAATAGGTAATTGCTCAACCATTTGGCGCAACAACTCAAACCCAGGGGGAGTTTCGTCTTGGGTGGCTTCTGTGTAGCCATAGAGAGTAGTTCCCACCATATCGGCTCCCGCCGCCGCCGCTGCGATCGCTGCCGCCAAGGTATCCACATCCGCCATCACCAACTTACCAAGATGATCATGGATGTGGCGGATTAACTCTGCCACGGTTTTGTCATCGGGACGGGGACGCAGGGTAGCATCAATGGCGATAATATCGGCTCCCGCTTGGGCGATCGCGTCTGCGTGTTCCGCCATTGGGGTAATATACACTGATGAGTTGGCATATTCTTGTTTCCACAAACCGATGAGGGGTACATCTACCCGTTGGCGTACCGTCTCCACATGGTCAGGTGTATCAATCCGGACTCCGATCGCCCCTTGTTGGACTGAGGCTTGGGCGATCGCGGCAATGATCTCTGGATTGTGAAGCGGTGAGAATCGAGGAGCCTGACAGGATACGACCAATCCCCCTTGCATCGCTTTAAGCACATTGTTCATCCGGTCTGATGTCCTCTTAATGATGAATGATGATAAGTCCCCTGCTGATTAATCCCCTACTGAAAAAATGTATCAACCTCTTCTAACATCGCCTTATAGTTGGCATTGAGTAAGTCGTATTTCTCTACACTCGCCTGCCCCAGTCCCAATTGCTGCCAGCGTTGCTCAAATAACTCCTGGGCATAGGCATACAGTTGAATATCCAACTGATTGCGCTCATGAATCAGTTGCAGCGCTTCCTCTCGAAACTGGTTAGATTCAATCACCTTAGCGGAACGAGGACTGCGTTTAGAAGAGTTTTTGCGGATATAGAAAATATCTTGCCAACCTAACAGCTTGCTAGCCATAATTAAAAACTCAGAGTAGCGTTCAGTAAGACCAAATAGGGAAAATTCATTGGCCAAAACCTCCTTCGCTTCTGCTAATAATAGCTCCGGGTCTTCGAGAGATCGCTTGGACATTTCCCCGCCACAATCTCCCAATATACGAAGAGTTTGGTTATTTTGAACTTCTTTAATATCGGATTGGGCATATTCTTCTAAAACCCAATCTCTTGCCCTTTCATTCAGGGGATGATTGGATCGGGTTTTAATGTAGTTAAAATGGGAAATAACCCGCTGAATCGGTTCGCGGAGCATGGTGAAATGGATAATGGAGCGATCGCCCAAAAACTGATACAGAACACTGCTGCGCTGATAGTGACCCATGAGCACGCCCCTCGGATGCTGCAAATCCGGATGGAAGATCATGGACGGATTTTGGGCAATGGCAGGGGCATTTGCATGGATAGATTGGTTAGGTAAATAGTTTTTCGCAATAATGTGTTCCAAGGTGGTTCCCCCAGCCTTAGGGATATGCAAGAACACATGATAATGGCCACCAGGATTTAGCTTCAAAGGAGTTGTCACCAAGCTTTCCCATCGCACTAATCGCTGGTTCAAACAGTCTGCATTACGCTTAATCTTTTCGGCTGTACTAAGTTTACGCCATAGCTTAAAAGTTTCAGGGTTCAGAGGAGTCCCATCCGCAAAATAGCCAATTTGCGCTAAATTCTTCAAAAAATAACTGGACTGTTTTGATTCCGAGTTATTTTGTTCAGCCAGATGTTCTTCTAAAAAAGCATCCTTCCCCCTTAATAAGACAGCCTTGAAGGCTTTGAGCGCATCTATCCAGCGACGCAATAACTTGGGCATACCCCTACCACCTTGCTCAGCAAAATAACTTAGTGAAATAACTGATCGAAATAAATCGAAATAAAAAATATACTCTCATGCAGTGTACCAGTTGATCCCCACATTTCAGTTACGGGAACAGATGCGATTGCATGGCTATGGCCATTTTCCATCAAAATGCCTCCAGGTTTGAAGTGGCAGTCGAAGGTGATGTCGGTGTGGTTAAACGCCAGTTGGCGGGCATGTACACCAAGCCAGGAGACTTTTTCGGCCCATCTTGGCCATTGCTTCCTTCCAGTAGCTGATCTTTAACTGCAATGGTAGTAGAACTGGAGAGACGTAATTGCGATCGCCGGACCTTATCCTCGCCCATGGGGGTAATGGTCACAGACACCCGATACTTGCCCGCCCGCAGCAATAGCTCTGGAATGGTGCAATCAACTGTCATCGCGGCATCATTTTGGGATGGGGCCGCCCCCTTATCTTGCACCGAAGAATCGAGCATAATCGGGAATACAGCAGGAAAATGGGATACGCTGATCTCGTCACCGGGGGTCAGGAACTGAACCACCACCTCTACCTTTTCTGGCCAAGGATCAAGACCAAATTGAATCCGAACCACCAACATGTCCAGGGTGTGGAATACATCAGGGGTATGGCCTTGGGCATCACACAAATCCACTTCCAAAAAATTAGCGTCTTCTAAATCATCCAGATCATTGTCATCTGGTCCTAAATCATGGCCATTACTGGCAAAACCCATATCTTCTGGAGTCTGGCGCAGCATTTTGGCCAACCGTTGTCGTCGCCTTTGGGGATGGGAGACGGATTCAATCTCTGGGAGGTCATGGTACATTTGACAGATTTCCGTGGCTGGCCCGACCCCTTTGACGACTCCTTTGTGGAGTAACATGGCCCGATTACAAAATTTTTCTACCTTGGGCACCAGATGGGATACAAACACCACAGTGGCTCCAGAACTGACAATTTCTTCCATGCGCCGAAAACAGCGATCTTTGAATTTCCAATCCCCTGTGGCTAACACCTCATCCAGCAATAGAATATCGGGATCGATCAAATGGGTGGCAATGGCAAATCCTAAGCGGCCCCTCATGCCACTGCTGTAAGTTTTGATCGGTGCGTCGATGAAGTCCCCAATGTCGGCAAAGGCTAAAATATCATCCAATCGCTGATCCACTTGGCGACGGGGTACCCGCAGAATTGAGGCGTTGACGTAGATATTTTCCCGCCCGGTTAGCAGGGGCTGAAATCCAGCACCCAGAGAAATCAAGGCTCCCACTTGCCCCCGCATGGTGACACGACCTTGGGTGGGTTTGAGCAAACCCTGCATAATTTTTAGGAGGGTGGTTTTACCGGAGCCATTCACGCCGATTATGCCAAAGGCTTCGCCGCGTCGTAGCTCGAAGTTAACATCCTGAAGCGCCCAAAATTCGTAACGGCGTAAGTCCGGGGGGGGATTCTGGCGCAAAAATAATTCCCCTGCCAGTTCTTGCAAACCATAACGAAGCGATCGCTTCAAATCCTTGCAATACTTCTTGGCGACCCCTTCCACTTTTACAAGGATATCGTCATCCGCCATACTCGCCTCCATATCCTCAAACATCAACTTACCCACGCCGCAACCCTGATTATTCGCCAAATTTACCCTGCCCGTCTAACGGCACATCATCCCAATATATTGGGCCACTAACAGTGAGATAGCCCTTGCATCCTAACGTTCAACCAACAGAGGAATCGACACGCGATAAATAATCCAGCCCAACCCAAACAGGATTAGGGTGAAAATCAACACCCCGATAATGCTCCAACCATTGAGCAGGGGCTGACCTGTCGTTGTATCCAGAATACCCTGTAGCAAGGGGGTGACGGGATTGAAATCGGCAATCAGGGAGTAAGGATAGCGGGTGGGAGGGCTGTAAATAATTGGAGTGAGGAAAAACCAACCTCGCAACAAAAATGGAATCGCTGAGTTGACATCCAGATACAAACTCCCAATGGGAACGAGGAAGAAGCCAAGGCTCATCCCTAGGGCAATTAAAATGGCCACTAACAGGGCCGATATCAAAACACCGACTGCCGAAATTGGGACTTTTAGCACCAAGAAGAGGACGAATAAGATGATGAACTGTACCCCTTGGTCAAACAGAATTTCGCCGACTTTGGCTAACAGAAACCCTTCGACGGATACCCGCATCGTTCGCAAAATCGTTAGACTGTCGGCCATCGCCTTGAGCGGTAGCACTAAACTTTGGGCAAACACCCCCCAAACCACAGAGGCAAAAAACACCCGCAACGGATAGGGTAGTACGTCGTCGTCGGAGGCAGTGACCACTCCACTCCCCCGCAACAATGTGGCCATCAATGCTGTGACCACGGGCGGGACTAAGACCCACAGCGGCCCTAGGGCGGTCTGGCGATAGCGAGCGCTAAGTTGCCGACGAAAAAGTTCCCAGGATAATTCCCTTGAGACCTTTAAGTCTGACCATATTTCCTCAAACAAGACTTTAGGCCGCCGCAATCTACTTTCCGGCGTGTAGACTGAGACAGGCATGGATGAGGGTGGATTCTGATTCGGTTCCAATGAACTTCTCCTTCCCAGATGATCAGCGGCTTGATATGTTTTGTAACAAAACCTCGCAGATGATAATACGATATTCTCCAGCGTAAAGAAATGGGTAGGCGATGAAAACGGCGATTGTCCATGAGTGGTTGGTGAAGCAAGCGGGTTCGGAGCGGGTGATGGCGGAGATGTTGACTACATATCCCAATTCTGATCTATTCTCCTTGGTGGATTTTCTGGCCGAAGACCTGCGATCCTTTATCCATCACAAGAGCGTGACCACTTCGTTTATTCAACAGTTACCGAGGGCGCGATCGCACTTTCGCCAATATTTGCCCCTGATGCCCTTTGCCATTGAGCAGTTCGACCTGTCGCCCTACGACGTAGTGCTGTCGAGCCACCATGCGGTGGCAAAGGGGGTTGTAACCCGTGCGGATCAGCTTCACATTAGCTACGTGCATACGCCAATCCGTTACGGCTGGGATTTACATCACCAGTATCTCCAGAGCATTGAACAGGGGGGAGGGATAGGGAGGAGAGGGCGATCGCTCCTGATTCGGGCCATTCTCCATTATCTCCGTATCTGGGATGTGACCACTGCCAACCGGGTCGATTGCTTCTTAGCCAATTCAAACTATGTGGCCCGTCGCATTTGGAAAACTTATCGTCGTAGGGCACAGGTCATTTATCCCCCTGTGGCCGTGGATCGGTTCCAACCCCAGCAACAGCGAGATGACTTTTATTTTGTTTTGTCCCGGTTTGTGCCCTACAAACGGGTGGATATTATCGTGGAGGCATTTACCCAACTGGGATTACCATTGATTGTGGTGGGGGATGGTCCAGAACAGGCTACCATTGAAGCCCTCGCAGGCCCCAATGTTATCTTGCTCCCCCCCCAACCAGAGGCGGCGATCGCCGACTACATGAACCGCTGTAAAGCCTTTGTTTACGCCGCAGAGGAAGATTTTGGTATTGCCCTAGTGGAAGCCCAAGCTGCTGGGGCACCCGTGATTACCTACGGCAAAGGCGGTGCTCTAGAAACCGTCATTCCCAGTCAAACGGGCCTCTTCTTTGACCAGCAAACAACTAACGATATAGTTAAGGCGGTAACAGAGTTTGAAACTGGGTTGTTTCATCCTAGTAGTGAACAACTACGGGAACATGCGGCTCAGTTTAGCTCCGACCGATTTCAACAGCAGTTCTATCAATTTGTGGAACAAGCCTGGTCTCGTTTTCAGGACCAGAATGCCTTAGAGTATTAGCGTGGAGAGACTAAAATGACATGCACCTTAACCGCACCCTTGGTCTGACGATTTCGGCCCTGACCATTTCAACTCGCGCATGGCCCACGGTGGCCACCATGATTAGTGCGGATTTGCTAGGGTTAGTCCTGTCCAACATGATCGCAGTCTATGTTGGGCTATTTGTTGATCAAGCTGATTTGGTAGAACCAGCGATCTACTGGCAACTATGGCCAATATTGGGCTTGTTTGTCTTGGCTTATACTTCTGTGGGGTTGTACCCCGGTGTTGCCATTAGTCCAGTGGATGAATTGCGACTGATTAGTATATCCACTTCGTTAGTTTTTCTGGCATTACAATCTGTTATATTCTTTTTTCGGGAAGGGGAAATCTTCTCCCGCGTCGTCTTTGTTTTGGCGTGGGGGCTGTCCCTGATTCTGGTGCATGTGAGTCGGGCCATCTGCCGATCCCTCTGTGCCCACCGCTCCTGGTGGGGCTACCCCGTGATTATTTTTGGCGCGGGTAAAACCGGAGATATGGTGATTCGCACCTTACAACGTCGGCCTCGCATTGGGTTGAAGCCGTTGCTCGTGCTAGATGACAATCGGGCGAAGCGGGGATATTTGCATGGGGTTCCGGTGGTGGGAAGTTTGAGCCGTGCGCCCCGATTGGCTCGCATTCACCAAGTGCCCTACGCCATTATCGCCATGCCGGGGGTGCAGCGCGATCGCCTTTTGGAATTAATCGAACGCTACGGCCAATCCTTTGCCCACTTATTGGTGATTCCCGATTTATTTGGGCTGGCGAGTTTGTGGGTCGCCGCTAAAGACTTGGGCGGGATCTTGGGCTTGGAGGTGCGGCAGCAGCTATTACTCCCTGGTCCCCGGTTGCTGAAATCCGTGGTGGACCTCGGCCTCACCCTCATTGGTGGCACCCTCATCCTGCCCTTTTTGGCCCTGATTGCGGTGCTGATTCGCATCGATTCTCCCGGCCCCATTTTTTACGGTCATACTCGTATTGGCCAAGGGGGACGTACCTTTAAAGCGTGGAAATTCCGCTCCATGGTACAAAATGCGGACAACGTTCTGGATATTTATCTGGAACGGCACCCAGAACTACGGGAAGCCTGGGAACGGGATCAAAAGCTTAAGTACGATCCACGAGTCACCCGAATTGGACGGTTTTTGCGCCGCACCAGCTTGGATGAGTTACCCCAGTTATGGAATATTTTGCGAGGCGAAATGAGTTTGGTGGGGCCACGACCCATCGTGGATGAAGAGATCTGGCGCTATGGCGATAAGCTGACCCTTTACGGTAAAGTTCCCCCCGGCATTACGGGCATGTGGCAAGTATCGGGCCGTAACAATATCACCTATGAAGAGCGGGTTAATCTGGATGCTTACTATGTTCGTAATTGGTCGGTGTGGTTGGATATTTACATTTTGCTACGAACGGTATGGGTGGTCTTAGTCGGTGAAGGGGCTTACTAAACCCACTATGGACCAGGGTGAATTGGGCTTGAAACGGTGTCGAGGGCTGTTGCGGTTAAGTCTGGCGACCTTGCCCTACGGGTTTTATTTGAATTTGGTGGGAATTTTAGTGGTTTTGGGGCTGATGCAGCGTCAGAACCGTTACCGTTGCCTTGATCCGCTGACTCGGTTTAGTTTGATTGGGGTCAGTATTCTAATGGGTTTGAGTACCTTAACGGCCCTTGATCGGGGGGAAGCGGCGTTACAACTGAGCCACTTTCTCCCCTTTTTTTGGCTGTTTGCCACCCTCTTGGTGTTGGTGCGATCGCCCTCCTACCAAGCAAAACTGGCCCGTGATGTGGTCCTCGCATCGGTGCCGATTAACTTAGTGGCGATCGCCGAATACGCCGCTAAAAATAATTTTCTTCCACCCCTTTTCTCCCAGCTTGGTTT
>JAYKIC010000116.1:0-3023 GCA_035284985.1 Leptolyngbyaceae cyanobacterium | reverse complement strand
GGTAAAGAGTTCACCCTAGAGGAACTAAAAAATAATGCCGACCGTCGGCGCAAACAGCAGTTTAAGCAGATGTGGCAACGGAATAAGGTCCGTAAAATTCGCCCCGTCTATTGGCGACGGTTGGTTGAGGTGGGGGTTCCCGTAGAGGTGGCCGATGTCTTAGCCAAGGCGATCGCCCAGTATGATGCCAGCCGCCAATTGCCCAACGCGGTTCAGCAACATTTGATTAGCGAATATTGCCGTTTTGTCTGCCGCGCAGAGTTGTGGCGAAGTCAGTTGCTCAAACATCCGGTCGGATAGGCTGAGACCTGATCCGGTCAGGGGAACCGGGGGCATCGAATGCTGTAATCCCATGGTGGTGACTTGAATCTGGCGACTTGAATGGGGTGTATTAAACGGGGTGTACTGAACGCTGTAATCCCAAGGTGGTGAACTAAACCTGACAAACCGGACGCTGGGGATTGGACATTTATGGCAGAATAGATTTGTTTATGGGTCTGGCGTTGGGTTGCCGCCACAGCGATAATCCGCTAATTGTAGAGGTTCTGGCTTCTTCCGACCTCACGGGCTGAAGGAAAGTTCCTGGCAAAGGTGAAATGTCTTTGTAGATTGCTAACGTCTTCTGAAACTTTGATCGCTGGAGAGGGGAGTTCCCTCTATAATCGCTTTTAATACAAAACTATGGAACAGCATTGCTGACAAGTAGTTCATGCAGGGAACGTTACTGAATCAGCGTTATCGAATTATCAAAATTCTTGGGGCAGGTGGGTTTGGCCAAACTTATCTGGCCAATGACATGCAGGAACCGCAAAACTCACCCTGTGTGGTCAAACAATTTAAGCCTGTCAGCAAAGATGAGACCTTTCTAAAGGTGGCACGGCGCTTATTTGATACAGAAGCCAAAATTTTAGAGCGGTTAGGGCAACATGAGTTAATTCCCACGTTTATTGATGCCTTTGAAGAACGGGAAGAGTTCTACTTAGTTCAAGAATTTGTGGATGGTTCCTCCCTCAGTGATTCATTTGCCGATGGGCTGCAATTTGATGAACCACAGGCGATCGCCTTTCTGCGGGATGTTCTCTCAGTTTTGGATTTCGTCCATCGCAATGATGTCATTCACCGGGATGTCAAACCGGAAAACCTGATCAAACGCCATCGGGATGGCCGCTACGTTTTAATTGATTTTGGGGCGGTTAAGGAAAAACAGTATCAACTGGTCAATCAAACCCAAATGACCAACCTGGCCGGACGGGGGGATTCCCAGTCCCACAGTTCGCTTACCGTCGGCATTGGCACCGAGGGCTACACTCCCCACGAGCAACTGAGTGGTCGTCCCCGCCACTCTAGCGACATTTACGCCCTGGGGATCACGGTCCTCCAAGGATTGACCGGAATGCAGCCCTTTGAATGGGGGGATGATCCCGATACGGGGGAGCTACAATGGCAATCCCACACCCTGACTAGTGTTGGGTTTACTTTAATTTTGGAAACCATGGTGCGGTTTAATGTGAAGCACCGTTATCGCAATGCCAGTGATGTCCTATCCGATCTGGATAAGCTCGCTCTGCTGCCGGACGAGTACACCACGATTCCCGATAGCATTGGCCGGGTGTCCGCTAGGGAAACGGGGCAAGGACGTACATCATCTTTCAGTGAAGCGGAAACGGGGCTGCTGGCTCAAAAAATCAAGCCTTCTGGTCCCAAACCCAAAAGCCGTTGGTCTCGGTTCAAACCCTTGGCGGTGATTGGCCTTGCCACGGCGGTGATGGGAGGCGGGCTTTTAGGGGTCAGACAAATGGGCTGGCTGCAAACCTTGGAATTAGCAACCTATGATCGGTTAGTGCAGCTACGGTCTAACTTTGGCATCGACCCCAGGTTGCTCTTGGTGGAAATCACGGAACAGGATTTACAAACCCTACAGCGGGTTACGCCGTCTGATGCGGACCTCACCCAGGTATTGCAACTGTTGGCAGCCTACCATCCCCGTGTGATTGGGGTTGCCCTCCATCGGGATCTGCCCCAGGGACCGCCCGAAGAGCATACGCTATTAATTGAGCAAATGAAGCAATCGGAGGCGATTACCATTACCTTTTTGGGTAATGATGATAGCCAAATTCCGCCGCCGCAGGGCATCCCTGCGGCCCAAATTGGCTTTAATGACCTCACCACGGATACGGATGGTGTGCTGCGGCGGAGTGTGCTGATTGGTCGCTATTCCGATGGTAGTGTTGCTAATTCATTTGCGTTTCAGCTCGCTACCCGCTATCTGGCTTCAGATAATATTATTGCTGATGCGAATCCCAATGATCCGGAGCAGATGCGTTTGGGGCAGGCTCCTTTACCTCGCCTGACTCCGAATGCGGGGCAGTATCATAATTTGGATAATGCGGGCTATCAAATTATGTTGGACTATCGCTCTGGGAATCGGGGGGTGCAAACCGTCAGGTTTACCGATGTCCTCAATGGCAATATCAATCCATCCTGGGTTACGGACAATATTGTCATGATTGGCACCACGGCCACCAGTACCCGCGATCGCTTCCTCACCCCCTATAGCGCCAACCTGGAAGGGGTTGAATCCGATGGCAAAATGCCCGGTGTGGTGGTCCATGCCCAAATGGTGAGCCAGTTACTCGATTTGGCTAATGGGGAGCGATTGCCTCGCTGGTATTGGCCCGAAGCGGTGGAAGTGATCTGGATTTTGGGTTGGGCGATCGCCGGGGGGACTTTGGCCTACTATTGCCGCCATCCCATTTTGTTAGGCAGCGGTGGCATTGCCCTAGTGGTGATTATTTCTGGAGCCAGCTACACTGCCTTTGGCCAAGGGGGGTGGATTCCCACCCTGACTCCTTGTCTCGTGACCTTGTTGGCGGGGGGGAGTACCGTCGCCGTTCAAGCCTATCTCACCCAGCGGCGGCAGGATTTGATCTCAGATTTCCTGAGCAAAAGCCACCTGCGGCATACCGTGACCCACGGGGATTCCGATTTGCCCCTGTCCTAAGTCTTTCTTGGCCTAAGATCCT
>JAYKIC010000115.1:0-8872 GCA_035284985.1 Leptolyngbyaceae cyanobacterium | reverse complement strand
ATCCCTTATGGTTTCGGGTTTCAGGTTTGACACCAACAGTAGGTTTCATGATATCCGTTCTCCTTGATGTACGTTAAAAATTCTAGATACTAAAAAGTTGTAGCCCAACTAACTAAAGCTAAAAAGGACTACTCATCACTCCCATGTAGAAAGCTTATCATCCCAAACCTGATTCTTTTATTAAATTATCTTGAGTGATGACTAATGAGTGTTACGCACTGTGTATCTTTGTGGCAATAACAAGGCCAAGGATCGCTATTGTTAATAATCCTTGACCTTGTTGGAGGGGTAAATCACGTAAATTAGGGTTTTCAATCCCTCGGCGGGGAGATTGTTGTAACAAATGATGAAGATGAATTAACCTAAAAGCCAGCTTTGAACCCGTTTTAGGGTTTTCCAGTCCGGCTTGCGGTTAAGACCATCGGCGAAGTTTTTCTCCACTTCTTCCTTCAATTCTGGAACTGCCATGATGACCTGTTGGGCTAGTTCTACGTGGGTTCGTACCCCTTTATGGGCTGTGTCGATCATGGCGATCGCCAAATTAATGCGGGCTTGGGGATCTTCGGGGTTGAGCTTAACCGCTTTTTGAGCAGCCCGATAGGCTGATGTGGGTTTATCGACCAAAAGATAGAGCCAAGCTAAACAGGTCCAGGCCGGACTACTTTTAGGTGAACGTTCACAGACTTCTTTGAAAATGGGAATCAGTTCGTGAATGTCGTCACCGTTTTGGTATCGTTCGAGTCCTGCGTCAAAAAGTTCTTCAACAGTTTGGGTCATAGTAAAATACGAGTCAGAATAGCACTTTATTACAATTTCCCATAAAGTGGCTTCAGACAAGTGACTTAGTAAGTGTTTAGCGTCTTTAATAGGGGTGGTTAAAACCGCATCTAGGCCAACAGCTAACCTGCTACCAGGTTAGCTGTTCCGATCGTTGAGTCCCCAGCGGCGAATTTTGCTTGCTTAAAAACACGGTTTCAACCGCCACTTGTTCTGGCTAAACAGGTACGGGGTCCAGCCCGCCGCCCCCCAACGGGTACTTTACGTTTTTGCAAGTCCCTGAAGGAAAATGGGGGTGAAGCCAGAATCAGTGTCCATTCGGTCTCAGGAGAATGAGGTTCCACAGCCACAGGTTTGGGTGGCATTGGGATTGGTAAACTGGAAGCCACCACCAATCATGGCGTTACTGTAGTCCAACATCAAACCATAGATGTACAGCATACTTTTGGGATCGGAAACCACTTTGAACCCTTCATAATCGAAGACTTCATCGTCTTCACGGATATTTTCGATCTGCTCGAAGTCCATGGTGTAGGACATCCCGGAACAACCCCCTTGACGGACACCGACGCGAAGACATAAGTCCTTTCCGCCTTGCTGTTGACGGAGCAATAGCACCTGTTTTAGGGCTGATTCAGAAAGCAAAATCCCTTTCTGAGAGGTGGATGCTGGATTGGTTTGTGTTGTGTTCGGCTGGGACATAGTAGTCATGATGTTCCGTAATTCCTTGCAACAGTGATAGGCATATCCTTTATGGTACATTACACTGCTGAACGTGGGTTGCTTCCGTTAAGCAGCTCTGGAGTTGCTTAAGTTGTTCGGAATAGCCGAACCCCATCCCATTGCTACTGAGGTTGAAATCCAATCATGACCCCTCTTAACCGCTCTACCTGTCGTCGTCTCAAAAACCTACGTCAGATTCCGAGTGTGTGGGAGGGCGATCGCTACCCTCTCCGGCAATCCTCGCTTTCTGACAATCCTGGTGATCCCTCCGGAGGGGACTGTATTTTGTGGGTCGATGGCTCATCTGCCCATGTCCGTGCCATGGAAATGGTTTCTCCCACGGCGGGACCAGAAGCCATGGTTCGCGCCTTGCTGCGGGCGATGGAGCAACCCCATGATTCCAACTATTCCACTGGTCCTGCTCGACCGGAAACCATTGTTGTCCGTAGTCGAGAACTCCAATTTTTTCTGCGGGGTATCCTTCAAGACTTGGATATCAGAGTCACCTACTCGACTGAACTGCCGATGATTGATGAGATTTGGCAGTCTTTACAAAATTTTCTGGGTGGCGGTTCTTCCCAAATTCCGCCCCAATATTTAGAGGAACTGCAAACCGTAGCCACCCAAATTTGGCATGATGCCCCTTGGTCAACCCTCTCAGATGAAAAAATTATTGCCATTCATTTGAACTACCAAGAAATTGAGACCCTATATCTCTCATTTCTGGGTTTGCTAGGGGTTGAGTTTGGGGTCTTGATGTATCGTTCCGAAGCGTCGCTAAAATCCTTTCGGCAACGATTGTTAGCCCTCGATGACTCCTCCCCTGAGCAATTGGAGGAAATTTTTCTCCAACAAGATTGTTTCTTCATGACTTTTGAAGCCACGGGCGATCGCCAGGATCTAACCATTGAACCAGGCTCTTTCCCTGAATCGACCCTGCTTGATGACCCTAGCCTTGTGCCCGAATTTGGTAGCCTGCACCCCCTAGAAGGAATGCGTCCGATCCGCCATGGGGAAGAAGCACTAGTGATGCTAGCTGCGCTCAAAGCCTTACACGCTTTTTTGCTAGAACATCATGCAGTGTTTCATCTGGATCATTTTCCAACCATGGCCTATCAGTGTTCGATCTCCCTGCCTGACCCTCAATATCCTGATCCGCTCGCTATTACGGTATCAACCATGCCGGAATTGGCCCAAGAACTGGCAGCCTTTACCTCTCCTCCCTCCCCCGATCGCTCTTCCAGGGATGTTTCCGTCCACTTGTTTAATGCTGATACCGTTCCCACCGGTACCCTATCCCAATTTGGCCTGATATCGTGGGATATGCTAGCCGAGCTAAGGGCGCTGGTGAAAGTGCATCAGGCGGTAGATGGCTTATTTCCCATGGAAGGGGAGGGGTTTCCCATTTTGTTACTGCAAACCTCTCGGCCAAAAGCGTTGCGACTGATTGAAACATTGCAGGATTGTGGCGGCGTGGTCTCGGTTGGATTTACCACCAAAAACGAAGGCATGACCGCCGCTTCTTCTGATTTAGGGCTGTTTCGCACCCATGATGGGGTGTTTCATCTTTTCTCGGAATACCACAGACCTTCCCCTGGGGATGCTCGTCAGCGGTGGCAAGATTGTTGTTCCCACACCAACGGCTATTGTGGCCTGATTATTGCTAAAGGGGTGACGGGGGCGGCGAAGGGACAGCCATCGATCAAAGATATGCTGGCCTTGTTTGAAACCCGATCCTTTCACCTGACTTGAACGAGAAACCATGCAGATTTGGCTCACCCAGTCTAATAAACTTCTTGTCAATATGCATAGTTTCATTAAGAACTTCCCTGGAAAATGGGTCGAACTGTAACAGTTCCTCACAAAGTTACAATTCTTAGGCCCCCTGGGTGATAGGATTCCGATTGAATTGTTCAGAGAAGCAGTCTATGTCAGAAACTCTTACTGGAACAACCCCTTTGTTTGGTGGAAGCACGGGCGGCTTACTCACCAGCGCTGATGTTGAAGAAAAGTACGCAATTACTTGGACTAGTTCCAAACAGCAAGTTTTCGAGATGCCAACAGGTGGCGCAGCCACTATGGTGGAAGGCGAAAATCTTCTGTATTTTGCTCGGAAAGAACAGTGTCTAGCTTTGGGAACTCAGCTACGCACTAAGTTTAAGCCCAAAATCCAAGACTACAAGGTATATCGTGTTTTCCCATCGGGGGAAACCGAGTACCTCCATCCGAAAGATGGAGTTTTCCCTGAAAAGGTAAATGAAGGTCGGGTCGCTGTGGGAACTAACGATCGCAAGATTGGAGATAACCCAGAGCCTGCCACGATCAAGTTCACTGGAAAAAATTCCTTTGACTAAGCCTTGCAGGAAGGTTGTTTGTCCGTGATCGTTCCGTGATAGTAAAGATAGGTCAGGGCATTGGTGGCACTTTGGCTTTGTCCTATTTTGAATGACTAAGTTGGTTTTATGATGATGGGGGCATCTTAAAAAATGCCCCCTGTTTTTTACGTACATGTCTGTGATTGAGTACAGTTGAACCCTATGACCCTCACTACATTTGAAGAGTTTGCGGCTTTGGCGCAGCAAGGGAATTTTGTTCCGGTGTATCAAGAGTGGGTGGCTGATTTGGATACTCCCGTTTCGGCTTGGTATAAGATTTGTGGCGGATGTTCCTATAGTTTTCTCTTGGAATCCGTGGAGGGTGGAGAAAACATTGGTCGATATAGCTTGTTGGGGGGTGATCCGGTCTGGGTTTTGGAGACACGGGGAGCCTCTACGGTGCAAACCTATCGCAATGGCGATCGCCACAGCTTTGAGGGGAATCCGTTTACCATTTTGCAACAGTGTTTGGCCCCCTACCGTCCGGTGAAAAATCCGGCGTTGCCCCCTGGAATTGGTGGATTGTTTGGGTTTTGGGGTTATGAGCTGATTAATTGGATTGAACCACGGGTGCCGATCTATGCCATTGAGGAGGGGGACTTACCTGACGGGGTGTGGATGCAAATTGATCACTTGATCATTTTTGATCAGGTGAAACGCAAAATTTGGGCGATCGCCTATGCTGATTTGCGCCAGCCCGATGTGGATCTGCGTCAAGCCTATCAACAAGCTTGTGACACGGTCGAATCTTTGTTAGCCAAGCTGCAACAACCCCTATCCCCCCAAGACACTGCCCTATCGTGGGTTTCCCCTGATCGTCTGAGTCAAGGAGAAGCCACCCTTCCCTACACCAGCAATACTTCCCAGGCGGCATTTTGCCAGAATGTGGACCGGGCCAAAGCATACATTCAAGCGGGGGATATTTTTCAAGTCGTCATCTCCCAACGGTTGACCACGCCCTACAGTGGTGATCCCTTTGGCTTATATCGTTCCCTGCGACTGATTAACCCGTCTCCCTATATGGCCTACTTTCAGTTCAATGGTTGGCAAATTATTGGCTCTAGCCCTGAAGTGATGGTAAAAGCGGAGCGATCGCCCCAATACCCCGATCAGATGGTGGCTACCCTCCGACCCATTGCGGGGACGCGCCGTCGAGGTCAAACGCCCCAGGATGACCAGCGCTTGGCCACCGATCTGCTCAATGATCCCAAAGAAATTGCCGAGCACGTCATGTTGGTGGATCTAGGTCGTAATGATTTAGGCCGAGTTTGCCAAAAAGGTTCGGTTACGGTAGACGAACTCATGGTGGTTGAATATTACTCCCATGTCATGCACATTGTTAGCAATGTCATTGGCACCCTAGACTCAACCAAAACCGCCTGGAGCCTCCTACAAGCCTGTTTTCCCGCAGGGACCGTTAGCGGTGCCCCCAAAATTCGGGCCATGGAGATTATCCACGAATTGGAACCCTGTCGCCGTGGCCCCTACTCAGGTGTTTATGGCTACTACGATTTTGAAGGCCAACTGAATACGGCGATCGCCATCCGTACCATGGTTGTGCGCCCCGGTCCCAATGGCACAGCAGTGAGTGTGCAAGCCGGAGCCGGACTCGTAGCTGACTCGATTCCCAATAGCGAGTATGAAGAAACCCTTAACAAAGCCCAAGGAATGTTGGAAGCCATTAGATGCCTAGGATACAAACCTTAACCTTCTCTCAACCACTTGTTTACCAGAGCTTGAACTCAATCGTTTAGGGTAGTGCTGGATATTCTCAGGATGGCAGCATGGTTCACTCTTTCCCGTCCGATACTACCGCCTTTATCGATCCGCTGGCCCTGCGTCAGACCCTGGAACAGCTCTATGCAGAACGTACCCTGTATCCGTTTTCTAGCGGCCAATCCATTGAATTAAATGCCGAGGATATTTGGATCGTGTGTCGTGGGGTTGTTCAACTTGGGACACTCTACGATACTGGCGATGAAGCCTTGTTGGGCCTTGCTTGCTCATCGATGCCCTTTGGGCTGCCCCTCACCTCAATCCGACCTTACCAAGCCATGGCCTTAACCCCTGTTGATTTAATGCGGTTGACCGTTGAGGAAGTGGAGCAGGCACCTGGATTATCCCAGAGTATTGTTCACCATCTGACCCGTCGTCTACGTCAGACTGAGGCATTCTTGGCCATGGTCGGCTACCGTCGGGTGGAAGAACGGCTCAAACATTTGCTGTTGCTGCTGCAACAGGAAGTGGGGCAACCTTGCGGCAATGGGACTCGTTTGGGGGTACGCCTCACCCATCAACAGCTTGCCAACGCCATTGGTACCACAAGAGTGACCATTACTCGGTTAATTAGTCAGCTTCGTGATGAAGGCTGGCTAATGGTTGATTCTCATCGTCATATTATTATCATGACCAACCCTGCTTTTGAGCGCTTTCCTAATAGCTAGCGCCTGTTTGATTAGCGCCTGTTTGATTAGTAACTGTTTGAACAGTGGCGATTAAAACCACGGCTATAAAAATAGTCTTCCTGTTGTAGCCCAGGGGAAACTCGTTTGCAACGGCAGGATTCTCCTCTATCGTCAGTCTTGACTTGAGCCGTTGCGGCCAATCCTTTGAGGTTTCAAACACTGCTGAGAGTCAATCCGGCAATATTGCTAATGCCAACGGCTAATGGCAACAATGGTCAACCCATAATGTAATGGGCGATCGCCCCTAAGGGTTGACGTTGGTTTACGTTTACCTGGCTTGGTTCATGTTTTTCTCGTTATCATGAATTAGGGCTAGGAACTTAAAAATTTGAATAAAATCCCGTATTTTTGAAAAATAGGGGTTATTTTAGTAGAAAATCACTGGATGAACTCGTTCACCATTTTACCTGATTGGTTGAATCTGGTGAGGGGAATGCACCTACCTACCTCGATTCAATGGGTGAAACATTCAGAAAATTATTCTTGAATCAAAATTCTTGAGTCGGTCCACTTACCCTTTTGTGTCATTGGATAATGTCAAGGCTTGAATTTATTCTGTTTAAATTTCCTTATCGTGCAAACTTATCGTCATAAGAAAATCGAGAGAATTGATCTGCACGCAGATTATCCTTGTCCTTGCTGCCGCCGAGGACAGTTGTCTTTGATTACCCTAACGGATGCATTAGGCTGTGAGCGATGTCAAGAGATTTTCGTGCTTCATGAGGATGGATATCTTTTAGAGGGATTAAAAACTGCCTATCCCTATCCGAAGAAATGGTACTGGACGGGTACTCAGTGGACGATAAAGTCACCTCCGCAGCAATGGTTTCAGGTTTTTCCGGTAATGCGACTGATTACCATTGCGTTGCTGTTTGCCCTTTTAGTGGTGTTCATTAGCTTGATTTTGCCGATTGTCCTGCCTTTATCCTATGGTTGGTGGATATTCGTTTTGGGAATGGTGATAGGATTTTCTATTATTTTTTTGAACAGGTTTCAAGGATAAGTGGTGGTGGGCCGTTGAGTTCTTCGTTTGATTTGATTAAAACTGTACAGCAAGCCCAGCAGTCATCCCAGGTTTTATTAGACATCGGGGCAAAAGGTCGTGAGCAATTACTACGGCAGTTGGCTAGTCTCATCGCTCAATACAAAGATGATATTTTAGATGCCAATACGTTGGACTTGGAGGCTAGTCGTGAGATGGCGGTTCCAAGTTTGATGTTGGATTGGTTGCGGTTAACCCCAGAGCGGGTCCAAGCTGTAAGTCAGTTGTTGGAGGCGCTCGCCCATCAGCCTGATCCGCTCCAGCAGGTCAGTACGGTCGGGTTTCCCAATGTCAGAACTCAGCGTTACCACAGTCAGGGAATGCCTCTAGGGGTAATCGGACTGGTGTATGAGTCGTTTCCTGATTTAAGTGCGATCGCCGCTGGAATTTGCATTAAATCAGGGAATGCTCTGTTGTTAAAAGGCGGGGCAGAGGCCAGTCACTCCAATCAGATGATTGCTAATTTGATTCAGGCGGCGATCGCGAACACGGAGGGCAAACCAAAATGTGTGCATTTGCTCCCCGTAGACCAAAGCGACTTGAGTCGTGAACTGCTCACGCTCCGGTCCGGGATTCAATTAATCATTCCCTATGGTCGGCCTAGCTTGATCCAGCATGTTACGAAGCAAGCCACTGTTCCGGTTCTGCAAACAGCCATTGGGAACTGCTATCTCTATTGTTCAGACAGTGAAGCCATCGATCTGGCCCGTCAGATGGTGATCGACAGCTATCAAAGTGAACCAGATGCCATCAATGCAATTGATAAGGTGATTTTTCATCAGAATTGCTCCCTTGAAGCGGTAGTACGTCTCATTGAGCATTTGCAGACGCTAAAGTATTGCCTTAAAGTTGCGCCAGAATGGAGTGAACAGTTTCCGACTTTGCCTGTTGCTCAGGCTGAAGAATGGAGTAGTGCGTTGCTCAATTTTTCCATTTTGCTCAAGCCTGTCAAGCATATTTCTGAGGCAACGTTTTGGATCAACCAAAACAGTAGTGGTCATAGCAACTGTATTGCTACATCTTCTTATCAAGAGAGTCGTCTTTTTGAGCAAAATACCATGAGTGATCTGGTGTATGTCAACACTTCACCTAAATTTGAGCGTCATCCTAAATGTGGTGACATTGCATTGGGAATGGCTAAACATGCCCGAGGTTGGGGGGGGCCGATTGTGCCTCAGAGTTTGACCTATCGTAAGCTCATTGTTCACCCATAAGACCTGTCCGAAAAATGGGGTGGAGTACTCGCGCAGCGGGTACTCCACCCCAATTTTCGGACGACCCTATAGGAATCACTAGGGGTTTATAGGGACAGCCACAGGGGTTGAAGTGTGGCTATGGGGGCACTTTTTAGGTGTTTAGCATTGTCTCGAATGGCGGTTCAAACCGCACCTTGTCGAAGGAACCCTGCGGAGTCAGATTAACTGTTGGTGGGGTTTAAACGGAAGTGGGTGGAAAAGTTGATCCCCTCCTCACCCGCTTCTTCTCTTATT
>JAYKIC010000114.1:0-5532 GCA_035284985.1 Leptolyngbyaceae cyanobacterium | reverse complement strand
CCTAAATCCCTTCTCCCACAAGGGGAGAAGGGACTTCAAACCAGGTTCTTGGGTCGAAAGCCCCTCTCCCGCTCTGGGAGAGGGGTTGGGGTGAGGGTAGTTTGAGTTTTGTCAGTCAATCAGAGCGAGGAGTTACCGCCAACAGTGGCGATGACCTATCATCGCCTATTGTTCCAAGCTATTCTGGTGGGACGATGCTTCAGGCTGTGAGGACTAAGCATCCTTACTTCTGACGATAGCGGTTCTGAATTCTATCAATGTATAGAGTACTTGTAAGTGTGATAAAACTTTGTAAAAGTCAAATTTTTCTAACCTAAATAATTAAGGCTAAATTTCCCAATGATGGACAGTTGTTCCTTGATGTATCTAGACGGAATTTTGCTGTTTTAGGCGATAATCAGGATAATTGTTAGTTAACAGGGAGAACAGATCCTATGAGTATGACAGCGCTGGGGTTACTAATACTGGGGCTAGTGCTGTTAGTAGCAGGGGCGGAAATCTTGGTGCGCGGTGCGTCTAAATTGGCCATGTTACTGGGTATTTCACCCCTGATTATTGGGTTGACGATCGTTGCCTACGGCACGAGTACTCCGGAAATGGCGGTGAGCCTCCAAGCTAGTCTTGCCGGTGATGCTGGAATTTCCATTGGCAACGTGGTGGGCAGTAATATCTGCAATGTTCTCTTTATCCTAGGGGTATCTGCAATGATCACACCCCTACTGGTGGCCCAGCAATTAATCAAAATTGATGTGCCGATTATGATTGGAGTATCGATTTTGCTGGTGGCCCTGGTGCAGGATGGGCTGCTAGGGCGATTCGATGCGGTGTTGCTCTTTGTTGGAGCGGTGTTGTATACGGTGTTTTTGTTTACCCAAGGTCGTAGTGAAGAGGTGGAGGATTACGATCCGGATGCGGTGAAGCAAGAACGTCGCCAAGTCAAAGTGTGGCTGGTGAATACGGGATTAATTGTGGTGGGGATTGGGCTGTTGACCCAAGGCTCTAGTTGGTTGGTGGAGGGGGCGGTGGCGATCGCCCAATCCTTCGGCCTCAGTAGACTAGTCATTGGTCTGACCATTATTGCCCTAGGTACGTCCCTGCCCGAAGCGGCCACCTCCATCATGGCCAGTGTAAAAGGGGAACGGGATATTGCGGTGGGCAATGTGGTGGGCAGCAATATTTTTAATATTTTGGCCGTATTGGGTGTGGCAGGGATGTTTTCTCCCAATGGAATTGAGGTATCCGCTGCGGCCCTACATTTTGACATTCCCGTGATGATTGCGGTGGCGATCGCCTGTCTGCCCATTTTCTTCTCCGGCAATGTTATTTCCCGCTGGGAAGGGATCGTCTTCTTTGCCTACTACATCGCCTATATTGCTTACGTGGTCTTAGATGCCACCAATCACGACAGCCTCAACCTCTATAGCCACGTTTTGGCCTCCTTCGTGATTCCCCTAACTGTGATCACCCTCTTTATTGTGGTGAGTCGGGAACTACGGGAAAGGATGGGGCGATGATGGGAAAGTCATTAAGGTGGGCAGTGCCCACCCTACGGGCTACTACAGGGGTTCCAAGCATTAATCAGGCTCAGTTCCTCGCTACGGTCGTTGTTTGGGCCAATGCGGTTCTGGCCTGGTAGCCGTTCATGCCGGGGGTAATGGTGCGGCTGTATAGCATTTGAATCACGGCCCGATCGATGGAGCTAAAGGCGTTGGTGCTGGTCCAGCCTTGGTAGAAAATGCTATCGCTATAGCGGTAAGAATCCCGCAGCAACCCTAGGGATTGGGTCAATTCTTCGCGGATTAAGTGGGATCGTTCGGCCTGAGTCACGCCTTCCGTGGTGATTAATACCCGTGCTTGATAAATGCGATCGTGATTCCAGTTCACATAGGCAAAGCCCATGTTCCCCGGCTGATAATTGGGTTCGTACCGGGCAAAGTCGCTCTGGGGTACAAAGTAGATATCGACGTTGGCTTGACTAGCCGCCCGTCCCTCTACAATGTCAACTTGGATACCATCGCTACCATTTTGATTGAGCAGGGTGTTCAGTTCGGCTACGATGCCTGCTAGAGCTTGGCGATCGCGCTCCGTAGGGGTACCGTGAACTTGGATGCGGATGTCATCGTCCCATTTACGCACCCGCTCGCTGGCATTGCCAAATTCGCTGCCCAGGGCAATTTCAGCAAAATAACTCATTTCGGCGGCGGTGTACCTTGAGGGGGAGGGGAACACCGTTTGGTACGGTTGTGGGGTTGGGTTATCGGTTTCAATTTGAGGATTCACAAAGCTTGTGGGGGTTGGGCGGGGGGCCACCTCCAAAATTAAATCTTCCCGCACCCAGCCCCGGATACCGCTGAGGGGAAATTCCACCTGATACCACCGATAGGAATCGTCTAATCCCGGTTCAATGGAGAGAATCTGCACGTCGTCGCCATAAACCCCGTAGGCGCGTCGTCCGGAATGAACACTAGGTTGGGTGCGAACATTAATCCGACTGTCCCGATTGGCCGCAATGAGCCGTCCTTGTTGAAAGGTGGGTTGCCAATTCTTTTGGGAAGATGGTTCTGGAATTTTGGTGGTCTGAGTTGGAAGATGGGCCGATAAATCTGAGCGGGTGGGTTTAGGATGGGTGGAGGATTCGGGTTCTACGGTGTTAAAGGCGATCGCTGCCGCTACTGCCAGCAGAATGGATGTCGTGGCCATGGTTTTGCTCCAGAAATGGGTTCCATGTGGTTAAGGAACAATGTTGGAACTATGGTGGCTGAGGCGAACCCACAACACTGGGGCCAGTATCGTACTTTCTGAAGCGGAACAGTATTTGGGGGAAACGGCATCGAACCGTTCGCCATCACCCATGGCTAAGATTTCAGGTGTCATCAATACTTGAAGTGGTTGGCTGTCTCCGTGACCCAATCCGGATTATGGACCAAATTGCAGTTTGGCCTATGGGGTAAATTTATGTGGCGGCATAAAGCTGATCGGCTAACGTTGTAATCTCCTCAACCATCGTCAATTGTTCCAACCAATGGCTAGGAATTCCTGGCTGACCGTAGAAAGCCCCCGCCACCTGGCCACAAATGGCGGCGGTGGTGTCGGCATCATCCCCTAGGTTAGTGGCCTTGAGCACGGCGTTTTTATAGGAATCCGTTGTCCAAAAACACCAGAGAGCCGCTTCTAAACTGTGAACTACGTAGCCTGTACTCTCGATTTCATCGATGGGTTTCTCCCGGTAGATACCCGTGGCGATCGCCTTAATCGAGGGAGAATCCACAATATCTGGATCACTCTGCCACAAAATCTCATCCTTACTAGCACCGGATAACGCCCGGTGTAGGATATCCCCAAAAAGCCGACTAGCATCGATACATTCCACGGCACCGTGGGTCGTGCGAGAACTTTCCCCGGAAAAATGAATGGTGCGATCGCGGTCGGGATAAAAGAACATGGGCACCGGAGCCAATCGCATCAGACAACCGTTCCCGGCTGAGCGGGAATGACTAGATCCGCTAAAGGGATTGCCAAACTGACGATATTGTCGCAGGGATCGGCTGGTGGCATTGCCGATATCAAAACATTCCCCTGTGCTGCTGAGGTAGCCATGGTCATACCAATCACAGTAACGGTTCATTTGGTCCACCGCATCAAAGCTATTTTGGGATAGCAAACTAGTGGCCAGACACAAAGCCATGGAGGTGTCATCAGTCCACTGGCCAGGGTTTAACCCAAAGGGACCGCCGCCGACCATATCGGTGACAGGGGGAAATGAACCACGGGGCCGGAACTCAACGGTGGTGCCAACGGCATCGCCCGTGGCTAAACCGAGTAAACATCCCCGAAAACGATGTAGTGGTTCCATTGGGCATCCTATACTCTTCTTGCCAATTTTACAGCGATCGCGCCTTTGCCGCGATGAAAACACCTTCTGTTTCGTTCGCTTCAATCCGCTCTGGATAGTTGCTGATTCCCATATTCCAATAGGTGTTGAATGGTGTCCAAATGATGGCTCCAGGTTTGCACCCGATAGCTATTTTCCAGGCTATGTAGGCTCATCCATTGATCAAATTGGGCTTGATACTGTTGAAGGTCGGCGGTGGCACGGGCCACCGCAGTGGCGGATGGTTGTTGGACCAATTGTTGCAAGCTGGTCTGTAGCGCCTGGGTCTGGCGGTACCAGGTGGTGAGATCGCTGTCTCGCAGCCAGAGGCGATCGCCCTCCAAGAGATAATTCCATTCCCGATTCAGGCTAGCAAACCGGGCCGCAGCGGTGGCAAAGGGCTGACGATAGGGGATAGGCGTGGTGGCGATGGCCGGACTACCTTGGGTTTGGCTAAAAATAGTCTGGAGGTTGGGATTATTCGTCAGATTTTCCACCGCAAACAGGGCATAGCCCCCGGCGGGCATATCGCGCAGCGCTTGAATTTGGTCGATGGCCACATTGTCCGGCAAGTTCAGCAACCGAATGCCCGGTAATACCAGGCCGGACCCGATATCATTAGCGGGATCGGTAAGCCAGGGGGTGGTTAACTGTTGGAAACGATTCGTATCCATGGCGTAGCTCATGGTGACAATCAGGTCAATGTCTCCCTGGCGTGCCCACTGTTCCCAGTTTTGCTGGAGTTTTTGCCGCCGCTCATGGTTGGATAGGGGAAAGACCGCCGCCGATAGCAGCAGATCGGGCCGTTGTTGGCGCAAATGGGCCGAAATATCCGCCACAAAGGAATCAATTTGATCGGTGCGAAAGGCGGTCCAGGCTTCCCACAGGGGGCGATCGCTCGGACTCAGGGTCACGGGATCGACCCCGGTTTGACGCTGAAATTGCTGCCGTGCCGCCTGACCATAGCCATAGGAGCGTTCCGCTGAAGGATCTTGGAAGGGATAGCGAATATAGTCCAGTTGCAAGCCATCGACATCGTACTCGGTGACGATTTCCGTAAACAAGCGCCGGAGATAGCTCCGCACTTGGGGATTGGCGGGGTCCAAAAATGGCTTAGTTTGGCCCGGTGGAATCATTCGTCCCGCGTTGTCATAGTTGGCCCAGTCGGGATGGGCGGCAAGCAGAGGACCGGGATAGCTATCGGGTAAGTTCACCAAATCATTGTGGCGTTGGTTGCCAGCGGCAAAGGTCCACACCCAGGCGTGCAGTTCCATGCCCCGATCATGGGCCAAATCCACCGCATCGGCCAAGGGGTCCCAATGGTAGGGGATGAGGGGATTGCGTTCGGGGGCCACGGCGCTGGGGTAGGTGGGATAACCCGCGTTGACGGTTTCAAAGAAGATGGTGTTGATGCCTGCAGCGGCGAGGCGATCGAAGATGGCGGCGAGTCCTTCACGGTTACGGGCGGCAACGATACTGCCCCGATCAAACCAAATGGCACGGATTTCGGTTTGGTGGATGGGGCGATCGCTCGGAAAGTTGTCCCATAACAACTGACGGGCTTGTAACCAATGGTTACGGGCGGCAGCATAGTCCTGGGCCGCAAGGGCAGCGGTGAAGCGATCGCCCAACTCTTCCGCTTGGTGCAGAATAGCGTAACT
>JAYKIC010000113.1:0-7244 GCA_035284985.1 Leptolyngbyaceae cyanobacterium | reverse complement strand
CGTAGGTCAAATCAATGCTGCCCTCCCACAGTGGTTCCAGCGGCTGATCCGGTAGGTGATCATCCGGTAGGGAATATAAACAGCTTTTCTGACTACTCGATCCTGCATTCAAAATTAGAATATTCATTCGTAGAAATCCCTTGTTGCCAGTCAATATCCCTTCCAGATAGACACGCCTTTTGCTTCAGTTCCGTCTACAAGATCAGTCCCCCTCCGCCTCCGGTCCCTTCCCTTGGCAAGTTCAAAGTTTGGCTTTCCCCCTTAATCCCCCTTTGTAAGGCTAATCTTGTCGGGGTTTTCCAATTCTCCCAAAAACGGAAAAATCATCGCCCTTTCCCTAAATCCCTCTCCCAATTTGGGAGAGGGACTTCAATCCGGCCCCACTTCTCCCCCCACAATCGAACAAACGGGAGAAGGGGTTGGGGGATGAGGGCCAAGCCATCTCAAACCCCTACAAGATTAGCTCTAGGAAAAGGGGGAGTTACAAAGATTACTCGCCGTCGAAGAACTTGCGAATCGAGATATCGATCGGGTCCACTTTCCAAATGCCATCACAATAATCTTGGATGGAGCGATCGGAGGAAAACTTGCCCATCCGAGCGGAATTCAGAATGGACATCCGGGTCCACTGATCCTGATCCCGATAGGCAGCGGCGACCTGATCCTGACAGTCCACATAGGATTGATAGTCCGCTAGCAAGAAGTAAGGATCGGAATTTAACAGTGAATCCAAAATGGGCTGGAATAATTCCGTGTCACCGTGGGAAAAGAACCCTGATGCAATCCGGTCAATGACCAATTTGAGAGCAGGATTGGATTCATAATACTCACGGGGATTGTAACCCGATGCCCGTTTGGCGTAGACCTCTTCAGCCGTCATGCCAAACAAGAAGAAATTCTCTTCTCCTACCTCTTCGCGAATTTCAATGTTGGCCCCGTCCAGGGTGCCAATGGTCAGTGACCCATTCATGGCAAACTTCATGTTGCCCGTTCCCGATGCTTCCTTCCCAGCGGTGGAAATTTGTTCGGATAACTCGGCTGCGGGGTAAATTTTCTGAGCTAACTTAACGCTATATCCCTTGAGGAAGACAACTTTGAGCTTGTCCCCTACTGCCGGATCGGTGTTGATGACATCGGCCACGGAGTGAATCAGTTTGATGATTAACTTGGCCATGAAATAGCCGGGGGCAGACTTGCCACCAAATAAGAAGGTGCGGGGGGTGATATCTAAGTTGGGATTGGCTTTGATTCGGTTGTAGAGGGTGATGATGTGCAACACATTTAAGTGCTGGCGTTTGTATTCGTGAATTCGTTTGGACTGAATATCAAAGATGGAATTGGGATTAATGTCGATGCCGTAGTCTCGCTTGATTACATTGGCCAACTCTTGCTTGATAGTGTGTTTGATATCGCGCCAATCCTTACGGAAACTGGGATCGTCAATAAATTGCTCTAATTGTTTTAGTTCAGTCAGATCATGCAGCCAATTGTCCCCAATTTTGCTAGTGATCAGGTTACTGAGGCGGGGATTGCTCAACAGCATAAACCGTCGCGGTGTGACCCCGTTGGTCATGTTGGTGAACTTTTCGGGGTACATCTCGGCAAAGTCGTGGAGTACGTCTTGCTTGAGTAGCTCGGTGTGCAATTGAGCCACGCCGTTGATGGCATGACTACCGATGCAGGCAAGGTGGGCCATGCGGACGTAGCGCTCGCCGCTTTCGTCGATGATGGACATCCGACGGAGGCGATCGCCATCATCCATGAACCGAATCCGCACATCTTGCAGGAAGCAAGCATTAATGTCGTAGATAATTTCCATGTGGCGGGGCAACAATTGGCTAAACAAGCCCACGGGCCACTTTTCTAAGGCTTCCGGCAACAGGGTATGGTTTGTGTAAGCCAGCGTCTTCTGGGTGATTTCCCACGCCTGCTCCCACTCGATATGCTCTTCATCCACCAACAGCCGCATCAATTCCGCCACGGCCACCGCTGGGTGGGTGTCATTTAACTGCACCGCATATTTTTCGTGGAATTTGTTGAGGGGAGTTTGTTCCCGCTTCGCCCGACGAATCATATCTTGCAAGGAACAAGACACAAAGAAGAATTGCTGCGTCAACCGCAGTTGCTTGCCTTGGGAGATGTCGTCGTTGGGATAGAGTACCTTGGAAATATTTTCGGAGGTCAGTTTGTTGTAAACGGCCCCCATGTAATCTCCTGCGTTAAAGGCGGTGAAATCAAAGGACTCTGGTGCTTCGGAGGACCAGAGCCGCAGGGTGTTGGCGGTGTTGGTGCGATAGCCTAGAATCGGGGTGTCGTAGGGAATGCCGCGAATAATTTGGTCGGGCATCCAATTGGTGCGTCGCTGTCCTCGCTCGTCAATATAGGTTTCGGTGTGACCGCCCAGTTTGACTTCCACGGCCCATTCTGGACGGGCAATTTCCCAGGGATTGCCGTTCCGCAGCCATTTGTCCGTGCGTTCTACTTGCCAACCATCCCGCACGTCTTGGTCAAAGATGCCGAATTCATAGCGAATGCCGTAGCCGTAGGAGGGAATGCCGAGGGTGGCGAGGGAGTCGAGATAACAGGCGGCAAGGCGACCGAGACCACCATTGCCTAACCCTGGTTCTACTTCTTGTTCTAGCAGGGTATCTAAATCTAGGCCCAGTTCGGTGATGGCTTGCTTGACGGGTTCGTAGATGCCTAGGTTAATCAGGTTATTGCCCAAGTGAGGACCGAGCAAAAATTCGGCGGACAGATAGCATACGGTGCGGGGTCGCTGCTCGGCGTAGGTGGCGGCGCTACTGAGCCAGCGTTGGAGGAGGCGATCGCGCACTGTATAAGCCAGGGCGGTGTAGTAATCAACGGGACTGGCGATCGCCGGAAATTTACCCTGTTGATAATACAAATTATCAAGAAATGCCCGTTTGAGGGTTTCAATACTCAGTCCGGTGCGATCGTCTTCAATTTGAATCTGAACTTGTGGTGCAGGAATGGAAGCAGTCATAGGCCAAAAAGTAGGATTACAGAAACGAAAACAGCGGCATGAACCAAAAACACCCCATCACTAAAGCAAAAAACTAGGAGTTCCAATGTTAAGCGGGGTAAAGATACTCTCGCCGAGCTTGACGAACAAGTTGCATGGGAAACCCAAAACAGGATCGACGGAGATAGGGAAGTAGCTAGAAACCTTTCCCGGAATTGCCTCTAGCTACCACATCTAGTTCACGCTCAAGTGTAACGTATTGGTTCAGGGAAGCCGCCAATTACCAAGATTC
The DNA here is from genome assembly GCA_035284985.1 of Leptolyngbyaceae cyanobacterium. Taxonomy (GTDB): domain Bacteria; phylum Cyanobacteriota; class Cyanobacteriia; order CAKZMO01; family CAKZMO01; genus JAAHGY01. The sequence goes on along the minus strand of JAYKIC010000113.1, from coordinate 3,969 downwards.
CCTTAACACCGTGGCTTAATAGGGCCATTTCCAGTTCACCACTTCGTCTTGATCCTTACCATGCTCAAAGGCGTAGTTGAGATGCTCGGTGATGGCATCCTTCATCTGTTCTTTGACATGGGCCGCTGCCGAACCCAGCTTGGGCACGCGATCGATCACATCAATCACCAAGTTAAAGCGATCAATTTGGTTGCGGATGGCCAATTCCAAGGGCGTGTTAATATTGCCCTCTTCCTTATAGCCCCGGACGTGAATCCGCTCCTGGTTACTCCGGGCATAGGTCAACTTGTGAATCAACCAAGGATAACCGTGGAAGTTAAAAATGACAGGCTTATTCGTTGTAAACAGGGTGTCAAAATCGATTTGGGATAGACCGTGGGAGTGGTCCTTGGGATGCACCAGCTTGTACAGGTCCACTACATTGATAAACCGTACCTTCAGATCGGGGAGCATGTCCCGGAGGATTGCCGTAGCGGCCAAGGATTCCATCGTGGGAATGTCGCCACAGCAGGCCATCACCACATCCGGATCATCCGCATTGGTCCCCCGGTCATCGTTACTGGCCCAGTCCCAAATGCCGATGCCCTTGGTACAGTGCTTCACTGCTTCATCCATCGTTAGATATTGCAAGTGCTGTTGCTTGTCCGCCACGATGACATTGACGTAATCCTTACTGCGTAAACAGTGATTCGCCACGGATAATAAACAGTTGGCATCGGGGGGCAGGTAGATGCGAGTTACATCTGGACTCTTGTTGGTCACAAGGTCGATAAAGCCCGGATCTTGGTGGCTAAAGCCGTTGTGGTCCTGCCGCCACACCACGGATGACAGCATGATATTCAGGGAAGAGACAGGGGCACGCCAAGCGACCTCCTTCTTGCAAATATCCAGCCACTTGGCGTGTTGGTTAAACATGGAGTCGATGACGTGGGCAAAGGCTTCATAGGTGTGGAAAAGGCCGTGGCGGCCTGTAAGTAGGTAGCCCTCTAGCCACCCTTGTAAGGTATGCTCACTCAGCATTTCCATTACTCGACCATCGGGGGAGAGTTCGCCGCCATCTTCATCTTCCGGCAGGTAGTCCGCCATCCATACTTTTTTGGTGACAGCGTAGATTTTGTCTAGCTTATTGGATGCGGTCTCATCGGGACCAAAGATGCGAAAGTTGGTCATGTTGTTGGCCATGACATCCTTGAGGAATTCCGCCATCACTCCAGTATTACGGGCTTCGATCGCTCCTGGTTTGGGAATATCCACGGCATACTGGCGAAAGTCTGGCATGATCAGGTCTTTGCGTAACCGTCCGCCGTTGGCGTAGGGGTTGGCACTCATGCGGCGATCGCCCTTGGGTGCCAGTTCCTTCAACTCCGCCAGCAGCGTGCCATTAGCATCGAATAACTCTTCTGGCTTATAGCTCCGCATCCAATCTTCCAGAATTTGCAAGTGCCCCTCATGGGCCATATCACCCATCGGCACCTGGTGCGCTCTCCAAAACCCTTCTACCTTATGGCCATCTACCTCCTTAGGCCCTGTCCAGCCCTTGGGAGTCCGCAATACAATCATCGGCCAACGGGGACGCTCAGGCGGAGCATCGGAACTTCTAGCCTTAGCCTGGATTGCCCGAATTTGGCTGACGCATTCTTCCATCACCGCCGCCATCCTCTGGTGCATCGCTTCCGGCTCTTCCCCTTCCACAAAGTAAGGGGTGTAACCATAGCCCCGGAACAGCGCCTCCAGTTCCTCATGGGAAATCCGGGAAAGAATGGTAGGGTTGGCGATTTTGTAGCCGTTCAAGTGCAAGATCGGCAGCACCGCCCCATCCCGCTGGGGATTCAAAAACTTGTTGGAGTGCCAAGCGGTGGCCAATGGTCCCGTTTCCGCTTCGCCATCACCGACGACTACAGCGGTAATCAAATCCGGCGCATCCAGCACCGAACCGTAGGCGTGGGACACACTGTAGCCCAATTCCCCCCCCTCATGAATCGAACCGGGGGTTTCCGGGGTGCAGTGGCTACCGATATGACCTGGAAAGGAAAATTGTTTGAAGAATTTTCGCATTCCCTCTTCGTCTTCGCTCTTATCGGGGTAAACCTCGGAGTAGGTACCTTCAAGATAGACCGGAGCTAGAACTCCTGGCGCACCATGCCCTGGTCCGGCCATGAAGATGGCATTGAGGTCATACTTTTTGATTAAACGGTTGAGGTGAAGATAGACAAAGCTTAAACCGGGACTGGTGCCCCAGTGCCCCAACAATCGGGGTTTAATTTGTTCTATCGTTAGGGGTTCTTTTAGTAAGGGATTATCTTTTAGGTAAATCATGCCGACGGCTAGGTAGTTACAGGCCCGCCAGAAGGCATCAATTTTCCGTAACTCCTCCGGGGAGAGGGGAGTAGTATCGGTAACTGTGGGTGCAGAAGCAAAAGCGGTCATATATGACTCCTTGAAACAAAAATCATTTAAACAAAAAATCGTTTAGGAATGGAAATCGAGAAATTCTGGAGAATTTCTGATTCTATGGTGTGACCATTCCTCAGGGACTTGCCAGAAAATAAAGTACCCAGTGGGCAGCGGTAGCCACCCGGTACTTTATTTATTAGTTGATCCCTACTTGGGGGTAGATTTTAGTGAAACAGTCGCTTAAACCGTTTTTGGGTTCTGGCTTAGGTATAACAGCTAGCTCTTGATGCTGCCGTTAAAATCTTTGGAAGATTGAGAGATTAGATTAATGCAGCCTTGCACTACCTTATTGTTTTGTGATAACAAAATACATCCAAAGTTAAGCCCCCTTTAACCCCTCTATGGGTGGTTTGGCAAACCTAGGGGGATTTAAGGGGGATCAGCTGAGTTTTAGACTAAAACCTAGGATGGGATGGGCATACCCTCGCCATCCTGGGGAAGGGCGATCGCCCTTCCTTAAGCGGCCATCTAAGCCTTAACGGTTTTCACCGCTGCCGTTTTAGCCTGAGTGCCAGATTGAACCTCTAGGGCCGCTTCAACAGCGGCGGCACTCGTCTTGTCGCCCCAATAGGCGGCTATAAACAGATCCTTCAAATCGCTAATCAAGGGATAGCGAGGGTTGGCCCCGGTGCATTGGTCATCAAAGGCTTGCTCTGCCATCAGATCCAGATTGGCAAAGAAGATATGTTCATCTTCCATCAACACATCTTTGATCGCAGTGGGGATATCCAGACTCCGTTTGAGGTCTTCCACGGCCTGAATCAGGTTCGTCACCCGCTCACTGTCCGTATTTCCTCCTAACCCAAGGGCAGTAGCGATCGCCGCATACCGAGACTTGGCCTGGGGATACTCATATTGGGGAAAAATCGCCTGTTTGAACGGCGCATCCGTTGCATTGTAGCGAATTACATGGGAAATCATCAGCGCATTCGCCAAACCGTGGGGGACATGGAACGTGGACCCCAACTTGTGGGCCATCGAGTGGCAGATGCCCAAGAAAGCATTGGCAAAGGCTAGGCCCGCGATCGTCGCTGCATAGTGGACCTTCTCACGGGCTTCTGGATCACTGGCTCCCTTGTGGTAAGCACGGGGCAGATACTCCATCAGCAACTTGATAGCTTCAATGGCCAACCCATCGGTGAATTCAGTGGCCACTACTGAGACGTAAGCTTCCAAAGCGTGGGTGAGGGCATCAATGCCACCGTAAGCGGTCAGCCGCTTGGGCAAGTGCAACACTAGGGCGGGATCAACAATGGCAATGGTGGGAGTCAAGGCATAGTCCGCCAAGGGATACTTAATGCCCACCCGATCATCTGTCACCACGGAGAAGGGAGTCACTTCCGAACCCGTGCCGGAGGTGGTGGGGATGGCCACCATTAGGGCCTTCTTGCCCAACTCTGGCAAATCATACACCCGCTTACGGATGTCCATAAACCGCATGGCCAAGCCGTCAAAGTCCACATCAGGATGCTCGTACATCAACCACATGATCTTGGCCGCATCCATGGGCGACCC
>JAYKIC010000112.1:0-9781 GCA_035284985.1 Leptolyngbyaceae cyanobacterium | reverse complement strand
TTACAGGCAAGTCATTGCCTGTTCTCTGTGAGTTACGTTAAATTTAGTTAAGATTATACTCATAATACTTTTTGACTAGCTTTCTTGGTGATCCCATTTGCCAAGAGCAGCCTTAGCCCTAGCAAGTCCTTGTAAGGAGTAGCGTTGAGCCTAGTTTTGCCAGGGATCGGACCTAGTTCAGCTAAGGAAAATTTGTCTTAGATAAGAGTGTGTGTATTGTGGTCACAATGGTGACGCATATTTGGTAAGCGTTTAGAGGCAATTCGCATTATGAAACTTTCCTGGAGAACGGTTCTTCTCTGGTCTTTTCCAATTCTGATCATTGGCTTTTTCCTATGGCAAGGGACTTTGGCTAATCCCGCTGGAGTTGACACCAATAGAAATGTTGCTGCATCTCGCATGACCTATGGTCGGTTCCTCAATCGTTTGGATGCGGGGCAAATTACCAGTGTGGATTTTTATGAGGGTGGCCGCACGGCGATTGTGCAAGCATTGGAACCGGAACTGGGCGATGGTGTCCTGCGGGCGCGGGTCGAGTTACCGGGGAATACCACAGAGCTGATTGGCGAGTTGAAAAAGAAGCACGTTAGCTTTGATATCCATCCTCCCCGGCCTGAGAGCGCAGTGTGGGGTATTCTGGGTAATTTAATTTTCCCAGTGCTGTTGATTGGTGGGCTGTTTTTGCTGTTCCGCCGTTCGGGTAATGCACCAGGTGGTCCCGGTCAAGCGATGAGCTTTGGTAAGTCCAAGGCTCGTTTTCAAATGGAAGCGAAGACGGGCGTGATGTTTGACGATGTGGCTGGAATTGATGAGGCGAAGGAAGAGCTTCAGGAAGTGGTGACATTTCTGAAGAAGCCGGAACGGTTCACGGCAGTGGGGGCACGGATTCCCAAGGGGGTACTGTTAGTTGGTCCTCCGGGAACGGGGAAAACCTTGTTGGCGAAGGCGATCGCGGGCGAATCCGGTGTTCCTTTCTTCAGCATTTCCGGTTCAGAGTTTGTCGAAATGTTTGTCGGAGTTGGCGCATCACGGGTTCGGGATCTGTTCAAGAAAGCGAAAGAGAATGCACCCTGTATTATTTTTATCGATGAAATTGATGCGGTGGGTCGGCAACGGGGAGCAGGTATCGGCGGCGGCAACGATGAGCGAGAGCAAACGTTGAACCAGCTTCTGACCGAGATGGACGGATTTGAAGGCAACACGGGCATTATCATCATCGCAGCGACTAACCGAGTCGATGTTTTGGATGCGGCGTTGCTCCGTCCCGGACGTTTTGACCGTCAGGTCATGGTTGATCCCCCTGACATTAAAGGCCGTTTGGAAGTGCTTGATGTTCATGCCCGTAACAAAAAGTTGGCCGAGGATATCAATTTAGAAGTGATTGCCCGCCGGACTCCAGGATTTACCGGAGCGGATTTGGCTAACTTGTTGAACGAAGCGGCAATTTTAACCGCCCGTCGTCGCAAAGAAGCCATTACGATGGCAGAAGTTGACGATGCTGTGGATCGGGTCATTGCTGGGATGGAAGGCACCCCTCTGGTGGATAGCAAGAGCAAGCGCCTGATTGCTTACCACGAGTTGGGCCATGCCATCATTGGCACCCTCGTTAAAGATCATGATCCAGTCCAGAAAGTAACGCTGATTCCCAGAGGCCAAGCGCGAGGATTGACATGGTTTTCGCCAGATGAAGATCAGGGGCTGATTTCCCGCGCTCAGTTGAAGGCGCGGATTACGGGAGCATTGGGCGGTCGCGCAGCGGAAGATGTCATCTTTGGTGATGCTGAAGTGACCACGGGGGCCGGAAACGACTTGCAGCAGGTGACGGGAATGGCCCGTCAGATGGTCACACGGTTTGGTATGTCTGAACTGGGTCCGCTTTCCCTGGAAGGTCAGCAAAATGAGGTGTTCCTAGGGCGGGACTTGATGACCCGTTCTGAGTATTCCGATGAAATTGCGTCGCGGATTGATGCGGAGGTGCGCGTGATTGTGGAAGCTTGTTACCAGGATGCCTGCCGCATTATCCGAGAAAATCGGGGCGTGATTGACCGCTTGGTGGATCTGTTGATCGAAAAGGAAACCATTGATGGGGATGAGTTCCGCCAAATTGTGGCGGAGTACGTGGAGATTCCTGAAAAGGAGCGGTACGTGCCCCAATTGTAGGCCAGCCTTGTTGAGAATGAGGGCGATCGCCCTCATTTTTCCGATGGGGAGAGCGATCGCCACTAACCGAATCCCTGATAGAGAGAGAGTCTAAGGCTCTCTTTTTTTGACCAGAGTCGGTTGGCGAAACGGTTGCCCCATAAATTGCCCCATAAATTACGGTAAGCCTTGTTACGTCAATGCCATTCCTGCTGGAAGTGCATTAGACTGGGGTGGGGAATGATTTTATCTTGAAGGTTAAAAGACTAGGTTGTAGCGTACTCTTCGTCCTGCAACTGTTTGTATTGTCGATTACAAGGAAGTAACATCATGGGATTGTTTGACCGCGTAAGCCGTGTTGTCCGGTCTAACGTTAATGCAATGGTTGGCGCTGCTGAAGATCCAGAAAAAATTCTGGAACAAGCAATTATTGACATGCAAGAGGACTTAGTGCAGATGCGTCAGGCGGTGGCTCAGGCGATCGCCAGCCAGAAGCGGGTCCAGCAACAAGCCGCCCAAGCCAACAATGAAGCCGCCAAATGGCACCAGCGGGCACAACTCGCCCTGCAAAAAGGAGATGAAAGCCTAGCCCGCGAAGCCCTCTCCCGCAAAAAAGCCCAAGCCGATGCCGCAGCGACTCTACAGGCTCAACTGAGCCAGCAAACGGCCCAAGCCGATGTCATGCGGAAAAATTTGATTGCCCTAGAAGGCAAAATTTCTGAGGCCAAGACCAAGAAAGATATGCTCAAGGCCCGTGTGAGTGCGGCTAAAGCCAATGAACAGTTGCAAAGCACCATGAGCAGTATGAGCACCAGCAGCGCCATGGGTGCATTTGAGCGCATGGAAGACAAGGTCTTAATGATGGAGGCCAGATCCCAGGCAGCCGCAGAAATAGGCGGTGCCAGTCTTGATGCGGCGTTTGCCGAGTTGGAATCCTCTGGGGTTGATGATGAACTGGAAGCAATGAAACGAGCAATAACTCCGGAACCAGTGGCCCAACTGCCTGCTGGGACCGCTCAAGCTGTACCTCAGGATAGCGTGGTTGACGCTGAGCTAGAAGAACTCAAAACCCAGTTGGATAGCTTATGATGCTTGCCACTCACTGGTTAGCCGTAATTTAGCCATAATAGGTAAACATTAAGGTAGTCAACCTGACGACCCTGGGGTAGATCTCAAGCAGTTGAGACCCTAATCTACACCTTCCCAAAAACGTGGAAAACGAGCGTTCATGCCAAAAACCACAGCGTGGGACACAATGTGTTCCACGCTGTGGTTTTTGATAGGGTTGCCATCAGAGTAAAGCAATGCAACAAAACAATCTATGCGATCACCCCAAAATAATTAACTGATGCAAATGAAATCAACATAAAACCCTGATTCGTCGTATTTAATTTACATTTATTGGTTAAGTAATGTAATTTTTTAGCGATTTCTGTGGCAACTCCCTTAAGAGTCAATAAGATAATTAACACGTAGAGATTGGTCATTGTTTCAACACAATGAATCATTACCCTACGATTTATACTCCATTTGCAATTTCAGTACTTATCTATCATGACTACTACCATTCAAAATCGCAGTGATGCGAATGTTTGGGAGCGTTTTTGTGGTTGGATTACTAGCACCGATAACCGCATTTATGTGGGCTGGTTCGGTGTCCTAATGATTCCTACCCTTTTAACGGCTACCATTTGCTACATCATCGCCTTCATTGCTGCTCCTGTTGTAGATATCGACGGTATTCGTGAGCCTGTTGCAGGTTCTTTGTTGTACGGTAACAACATCATCTCTGGTGCGGTGGTACCATCCTCCAACGCCATCGGTTTGCACTTCTACGCTATCTGGGAAGCATCTTCCCTAGATGAGTGGTTGTACAACGGTGGTCCCTACCAGTTGACTGTTTTCCACTTTTTGATCGGCATTTTTGCTTACATGGGTCGCCAGTGGGAACTATCTTACCGTTTAGGTATGCGTCCTTGGATCTGTGTTGCTTACTCTGCTCCTTTGTCTGCGGCTGTTGCCGTATTCTTGATTTACCCCTTGGGCCAAGGTTCCTTCTCTGATGGGATGCCCTTGGGTATCTCTGGTACCTTCAACTTCATGTTGGTATTCCAAGCTGAGCACAACATTTTGATGCATCCCTTCCACATGTTGGGTGTGGCGGGTGTATTCGGTGGTTCTTTGTTCTCCGCGATGCACGGTTCCTTGGTGACTTCCAGCTTGGTGCGTGAGACCACCGAGTCCGAGTCCCAAAACTACGGTTATAAGTTTGGACAGGAAGAAGAGACGTACAACATCGTTGCAGCCCATGGCTACTTCGGTCGTCTAATCTTCCAATATGCCTCCTTTAACAACTCCCGTAGCTTGCACTTCTTCTTGGGTGCGTGGCCTGTGGTAGGTATTTGGTTTACTTCTCTGGGTATCTCCACCATGGCGTTCAACTTGAACGGGTTCAACTTCAACCAGTCCGTGATTGACTCCCAGGGACGGGTTGTTAGCACTTGGGCCGACATCATCAACCGTGCTAACTTGGGTATGGAAGTCATGCACGAGCGTAACGCTCACAACTTCCCCTTGGATTTAGCGGCTGTTGAAGCGCCTGCCATCAAGGGATAAATTTCCTTCCACCTTGATGGTCTGTGAGATTAACTGACCTAATGTTGATCCTTACATCGACTAAGACTAGATACTAAGGGCGTTCCTTCATCGGAACGCCTTTTTTGTGAATATATATTTTGTAAATTTGCTGTGTATGAGGTGTGCCAACACCTTCGCGCCTAGGGGAAAGGTTCTTTGCATAGTTATTAGGAACAAGAAATGGCTATAGTGAGTCTTGCTCCAGGGAACCTTAATTTTTACTTATTAAAAGAGAATTAAGAAATGTCCACATTCTTTGATAATATGGGTGCAAGTAGTTAAGTAAATTTACATTTGATTGAGATTTGATGCATCGATCTACCCCTGATATTTGCACAGTATTAATCACTCGAACGGGGCGGCTACCCATTACGCTTTTGGTGAGACCCAAAGCATTGTGCCTGATGGCAGCGATCGCCCTTGCGTCCCCTCTAGCCTGGTTGGGCAGCCGAGTCTATTCATTGCAACAGCAAAATCAAGTTTTGGCGGCTCAAAATCAGGCATTAAGCCAAACTGCCAACGATGTCTTCCAAGAGATAGAAGTTTTAGACACTGAGATTGAGCTGTTACGGGAACGGGCAGGTATAGATAAAGAGGTCTTAATTGACCCATCTACCTCCGATAAGGAAGCCTCCCAAGGGGGAGTGAGTGTTCCCTTGACACCAGCGGAGGTATTGAGAGAAGCTCAGCAGCGTCTACCAGCAATTACATCCACTCTAGATGAACAGGTCAAACCAGCCTTAAACAAAACCTTAGCTGAAGAGTTTGCTAGAACCGATGCAGTACCGAGTATTCGTCCGGTCAAAGCCGATCTGGAAATATCATCCGGTTTTGGTATTCGTCGTAATCCATTTGGTTGGGGACACGAGGTTCACAACGGCATTGACTTTCCAGGGCCAGTAGGGACTCCAATTTATACCACCGCACCAGGAACCGTCATCAAGGCAGACTGGGGCCGAGGATACGGTTATCATGTCATAGTGGATCATGGTTACGGTTATGAGACCTTATATGCTCATTTGTCAGAGTTAAAAGTGATATCAGGGGATGAGATTGATCGCCATGATGTCATAGGTCTCATGGGAAATACGGGACGATCGACAGGAGCACATCTTCACTACTCTGTGTACAAGAGTGGCAAATTAGTAGACCCAGAAAACTATTTAGACTAAACTGCAAGGCAGAGAAGTTAAGATATATTTGCTTGAGAAACAGTCTGAATCCATAAAGTTTGGGATAACCTGAGGGCAAACCTATGTTTTGGCAACGGCAGACCAGTTCCATTACCTATTTGGGCGAGAGAAGTGAGTTTCAAGGCGACTTGCATGTTGAGGGCAACTTGCGGGTAGATGGTATTATCCATGGAAATGTGGAAGTACTGGGGGATATGGAGATTGCTCAAGGTGGGTTGGTTGAGGGGGCTGAACTCAAAGCCCAAAATTTAGTTGTTCGTGGGGTTTTAAAGGCTCGCATTTATGTCCAAGGGCATCTACACATTACTAGCACCGCTCGATTGGAAGGGGATGTAACCTCTAGTTCCCTTGAGGTTGAACCAGGTGCGTTTTATATTGGGCACATTGCCACCAAAGATTCTTCCGGTAGCGCGTCTCCGTCACTCCCTGTGACTGATCCCTACCCTGAGTTAATGGGATCCAATAGCAGCAGTGACGCTAAGTACTGAGCGATGGGGGATAGACATCCCTAGGGCTGCTGAGTAAGGGGGATCTAGCGCACAGCGAATGACGTGGCTGAGGTACTCCGTTCATAGTATGGGTTTGGGATAAGTTATGGGTAATACCTTTGGGCATTTGTTTCGGATCACCACCTATGGGGAATCCCATGGTGGAGGGGTTGGTGTGATTGTTGATGGTTGTCCTCCGCGCTTAGAACTGGCAGCAGAGGATATCCAATTTGATCTCGATCGGCGACGACCCGGTCAGAGCAAAATTACTACGCCGCGCAAAGAGACGGATACCTGTGAAATTCTTTCAGGGGTGTTTGAAGGAAAAACCCTAGGGACACCCATTTCAATTTTGGTTCGGAATAAGGATGCCCGCTCTCAGGACTATAGTCAGATGGCGACGACCTATCGACCGTCCCATGCGGATGCAACCTATGATGCCAAGTACGGAATTCGTAATTGGACTGGGGGAGGTCGTTCTTCCGCACGGGAAACCATCGGTCGGGTGGCGGCGGGGGCGATCGCCAAAAAAATTCTGCAACAAATCGCCAACGTTGAAGTCATTGGTTACGTCATTCGGATCAAAGATTTAGAAGGAAAAGTGGACCCCAGCACCGTTACCCTGGCCCAAGTCGAAAACAACATTGTCCGGTGTCCCGATGAAGATATTGCCGAGCAAATGATTAGCCTGATCGAACAGATGGGAAAAGCGGGGGATTCCATCGGCGGCGTAGTGGAATGCGTGGTTCGCAATGTTCCTAGGGGCTTAGGTGCGCCCGTATTTGACAAACTAGAGGCAGATTTAGCTAAAGGCGTGATGTCCCTGCCAGCCAGCAAAGGCTTTGAGATTGGATCGGGATTTGCTGGTACATTACTGACTGGTAGCCAACACAACGACGAGTTTTATATTGATGAGCAAGGGAAAACTCGGACCCGGACCAACCGCTCTGGCGGTATCCAAGGGGGCATCAGTAATGGCGAAAACATTGTTCTGCGGGTAGCCTTCAAGCCAACGGCAACCATCCGTAAAGAACAGCAGACTGTAACCCACGATGGTCTGGAAACCACCCTGGCAGCGAAGGGGCGCCATGATCCCTGTGTCTTACCCAGGGCTGTCCCCATGGTGGAGGCCATGGTTGCCTTGGTGCTTTGTGATCAGTTGTTACGCCATCACGGTCAGTGTAACGTGTTAACTTAGCCCATAGGTGCATCCAAGCTGCACCCCTCCATATTACTAGGAACTTCCTACTCTCTGACCTTAGCTGCACCCCGGAGACCCCACAATGGTATTAACCGCATCAACCATGATGGCCCTAGGCACACCCGCTCCTGATTTTCAACTGGAGGATGTAACTACGGGTCAAATGATTTCTCTCCAGGCTTTGGGGACACCCAAAGCTATTTTAATGATGTTCATTTGTTGCCACTGTCCTTTTGTTAAACATGTCCAAGGGCAATTGGCACAGTTGGGCCACGATTATGGCAACCAGGGTGTGGCCATAGTAGCGATTAGCGCTAATGATGCCGAAAAGTATCCTGCGGATGCCCCAGAACGGCTCAAGGAAATGGCTGAGACCCTTGGGTTTACCTTTCCAGTCTGTTTTGATGCCTCTCAACAGGTTGCCAAAAACTATACGGCAGCCTGTACACCTGATTTCTTCCTGTTTGATGGCGATCGCCACCTTGTTTACCGGGGGCAGTTAGATGGGAGTCGTCCTAGTAATGGCATTCCTGTCACAGGCGAAGATTTACGGGCCGCCATTGATGCTGTCTTAGCGGGACAATCAGTCAGTAGCGACCAACAACCCAGCATTGGCTGTAATATTAAGTGGAAACAGGGCAATGAACCAGAATATTTTGGCTAACGCTTGATTCGATTCCAAGGGTGTTGTCATTAATCAAGATGCCAGAGTAAAAGAGAATGCTATTGCCCCCTGATTTTTAGGCCAGTCTCTGGCAATTCATGGGGGATGTTCGTAGCTTTTATAGCGATCGCCCCATTGGCTAGACCATTTTTGGTTCAACTAATGGGGCTACGGTGATGGAGGGTGGATTGCACTGGTTCAAGATCAAAACCTATTACTAGTTTATGGTCCAAATACATTTATGTTTAAGGTAGTAGTGGGTCATAGCGATGATCCAGATTCAACGTTTGCGGTTGAAGAGGTGCTGGAACAATGTTTAACACCCTTATCAGGTCAGTCACCGCAGGCAGGGATTTTACTCACGGCCATTGATTATGACCACGCATTGGTACTTCAACGGATTCAGCAGACTTTTCCCGGAATTCAGCTCATTGGGGGAACGACCGATGGGGAAATATCATCTCAGCTAGCGTTTCAGCAAGATTCCCTCGTATTAATGGTTTTTTACTCCGATGAAGTGGAGTTTATAGCGGGGGTCGGGCGCAATGTGTCCTCTGACCCCATGGCGATCGCCCAGCAAACCGCCCTAGCCACAGCGGCACAGTTATCCCAACCGCCCAAACTCTGCCTGACCATTCCTGAAAGTTTAACCGCTAGCGGGGCCGTCCTTTTGGATGGGTTGGTGCAAGGTTTGGGTCCGACAGTGCCCATCGTTGGGGGAACCACAGGGGATCAGCGGGGGTTTCGCTCCACCTTACAATTTTTCAATACCGAGGTGCTTCAGGATGCCGTTCCCCTTTTACTGTTATCCGGCAATCTGATTGTGGGGTGTAGTGTCGCCAACGGTTGGACTCCCATGGGCAAACAGGGGATTGCCACCAAGGTGGATGGTAACGTTCTGCATGAAATTGATGGGCGATCGCCCATGGAATTTTGCCAAGACCTAGGGATGGATCGACCAACCCCCGAATACCGCATCGCAGTTTTTGAACCGGAAGACGCTCACTGGTATCTCCGCACTGCGAACGGTAGCTATGCCCCCAACACTGGCAGCATTACCTTCTTTGCCGATGTTCCCCTCCACGCCAAAATTCAACTGGTGCGGGCAAGTCGCAGTGATATGCTGGAAGCAGTAGAAACGTCAGCAAAAGAGGCACTGGCAAATTATGCTGGGAGTCAGCCTGAAGCGGCGTTATTTTTTTCCTGTTCTAATCGCCGTTATGTCTTAGGCACTAAAACCCAAGAAGAATATCGATTAGCAACTGAAGTATTGGGGCAAGATTTACCCATGGGTGGATTTTACACCTACGGCGAAATTGCCCCTCTGGCTCAGAACGCCAGATCTCGCTTTCATAATGAAACCTTTGTCACTTTACTGCTTGGAACTCGGTAAACAACAATGAGTCCCGCTGAATCCAGTCCCCATTCTGCCTATTCTGATCCCAAGGTGAAGTTGTTT
>JAYKIC010000111.1:0-5556 GCA_035284985.1 Leptolyngbyaceae cyanobacterium | reverse complement strand
AATGGTTAGCCAGTGGCTTAGTCACCTTTGGTGGCAATTTGTCCCCCTATTGGCTATTAAGCCTATTCTTCTTGCTAACTTCACTCATCACTGAAATTCTGTCCAACAATGCCTCAGTGGTGCTACTCCTGCCCATTGGGGTGAAAGTGGCCGAATCCCTCAGCCTCAACCCCTACGCTTTCATGTTTGCCATCACCTTTGCCGCCTCTAATAGTTTCATGACCCCCATTGGCTATCAGACCAACACGATGGTGTATGGACCGGGGGGATACCGCTTTATGGACTTCCTCAAAATTGGAACCCCACTCAATCTGCTCATGGCAGTCGTGACTCCACCGCTAATCATTGCCTTTTACGGGCTGTAGCCCTCGGAATCTTCAGCCCACGGAAATCAATCTGGCAAGGGAATTTCCTCGATCGCCCCAATATCCTCTAAATCAACCCATGGATCGGGGACAGCAGGGTGCGATCGCCCACATCGCAGGGCAAAGGCACAATGGCGACACCGATCCTGAATCTGATCGGTTTGGGGGAAGGGTTGCCCGTTGTCATAGTCCGCTAACCATTGCTGGAGGTGGCCTAGGGTCTGACTTAAGGCGTGGTGGATTTGGTGGTGGAGGCGATCGCCATACTCAAATCGAATACAATCTGGTTGCCCATCTGGTTGCCCAACCTCCCCAACGAGAGTCCCACTCATCGGCTGGGGAGGTTGAATAAACCAATAGGAGAGGGTAATATCAGTGGCGGCGTAATCACTGGTTGCCGCTAGCACAAATGGATAGAGCCGAGTTTGCCAATGCGTTACCAAATCTGCTTGATCTGGCGGACGGGAATAGGTTTTCCAATCAAAAATGTAGGCACCCTCATCATTTAACACCAGTAAATCGTAAACCACCGTCAGCAACACCCCGGCAAATTGATAGTGGAGGCGATACTCACTTTGGCGAAAGCGAGTGGAGTCCATGGGAGTCGGGATCACCGCTGCCAAGCTCTGGGCCATCTGATAGAGTCGCACCGTTTCCCCTGACCAGGATTGGGGCAGCGGGTCCACCATCGGCAATAATTGCAGCTCTTGCTGTTGCATCAAATAATGTAGGTCACTGCCTCGCTTCAACGCAACTTGTTCCTGAAACGACGGTGGTGAGCTTAGCTGTTCCAAGTAAATATGCTGGAATTTACGGGGACAATAATCCAGTAACGTTAAATGACTTTGGGAAATTTGTCGCAACCCCATTCGTTTAGTTCCCTGATAATTTAGTCAATCCGTAGTCAAGCCGTAGGGTGCGTGCAGCGACAGCGTAATGCACCAAATTAACCAGGTCGTGCTAAGCATCCACCCCTGAGTCGTGCTAAGCATCCACCACCCTCGTCAACACAAAAACACTCCCCTGATTGCCTCGACCAATCCGTAAATCCTCGTCCAGATACGTCACCTCTAGCCATCCCTGCTGCTCACGGGGTTGAATCGAAAAATCGATGGCGGCAAACCGCTTGCCTGTTTCCAATTGTTCAATAAATTGCTGGGGACTGTCATACTGAAGCAGGGATTGCAGCCCAAATACAGCCCGGTTAAACTGCACCTGCACCCGCGTCTCGGAGGTGGGGGTAAAACTAGCGGCAACGCTCACTAATCCATTCAAGCCCGGTAAGCCATTGACCTCAGCAATGTTGTAAATCTTGGCCGCCGCCCCATCAATACATTGGTAAATTTGCCCCAAAGCATACAGCGGCAATCGATTAATTCCCAACAATTCATCGCTGGTGGTATAGAGTAAGCGCCACGTCCCCGATAGCAGATCTTGGGATTCCAGAGGCAGGGGGGTAGGGTTTTGGGCTTCCAATGTGGCGATCGCCCCTAAAATCTGCTCATTCGCCGTTGAGCTAGCCAAAATCCCCCGGTTACGACCTGCGATCGCGGCTAATACCGTCGCCTTTGCTGTCTGCATTGTGGTAATATAATTGACTGAACAAAAAACGTTCTGAACAAAATCTGAAGAAAAAATGTCAAGCGCGTCAGCGTAGCGCTTCCATCCTATCGTTTCGATCATATCGTTAATGGTAGTCATTGGCCGTGGGAGCTAACTGCTTTCGCCCTGTTTAACTTGAGATATTCAGTTAAACCACCTTATTTTTTCATTCCACCAGCCATTCGTTTTAGCCGTTAATTCACCGTTCATCAGCACCCTATGAGTTATCACAACCCAGCCCTGCAAGCCTATCCCCGCAGCCAACATGCTCCCGCCATTCCCCTCCAACAAGATGCCTCCATTTTGGAATGGCTAGAAAAATCTGGACGCATGATGGAGCGGGTTAGCGATGTTGAACTGTTGCCCAAAGAAGATGAGGAAATCAATGCCCTCATGGGCAGCGATGATGGCTACGATGACGATGATGATGACGATGACACCCTCGATTTAGACGACTAGTGGGGAACACCGTCAGCCCTGGTTCCTAGGGCGATCGCCCTTTACCTTCGCAAAAATCGACCAAATGACCAATCAAGCGTATGATAGACCCTAGAAACCTGAACGTGTCTATCCTTTGGTTGGGGGCGATCGTGAGTGCCAATTTTCTAGAAGAACAAAAATCGTTAAATCTGTCCGGTTCAGTGTTAGCCATAGCGGTTACGGGTGTTGTCGTTGCAGTGGCGATCGCCTTTGACTGGCTCTGGGGGCATCCTTTACAGTTGAGTCAGACGATTACCTTACCCCTACTGGTTTCCACAGGACTGACCGTCATCGTTGGCTACTGGGCCGTCCCCTTCCTCCTCGCCCTGAAAACCGGACAAATTATCCGGGAAGAAGGGCCACAATCCCACCACGCCAAGGCAGGAACCCCCACCATGGGTGGGCTATTTTTTATTCTCACCGCCGTAGTGGTGACAGGGGTAATCACACAGCTTTCGAGTACCGCCTTAGCGGCCATCACCCTCACCCTGCTGTATGGAGGCGTTGGCCTGTTGGATGATTGGCAGGTGATTCAGCGCAAGTCCAATAAGGGGATTTCTCCCCGGACTAAATTATTGTTGCAGGTCGGGGGTGCGATCGCCTTCGGGGGCTGGCTCTTTCTCTTCGGCGGTGCCGAGATCACCACCATTCGCTTCGCCTTTGGCTGGACCATACCCCTAGGTGCATTATTTTGGCTACTGGCCCTCTTTGTCCCTGTCGCCCAAAGCAACGCCACCAACTTAACCGATGGCTTAGATGGGCTAGCAGCGGGTACCTCCGCCCTTGCATTTGTCGGGTTAGCGATTTTAACCGCTGGTCAATTTCCTGACTTGATGGTATTCAGTGCTTGCATGAGTGGAGCCTGCCTCGGCTTCCTTTACTACAACCGCAATCCCGCTGCGGTGTTTATGGGAGATACGGGTTCCCTTGCCATTGGGGGAGCCATGGCCGCGATCGCCTTAATCGCCGGACAACTTTTTAGCCTATTTATCCTCAGCGGCATTTTCTTCGCCGAATCCCTATCCGTCATTGCCCAAGTCAGCTATTACAAGGCCACCAAAAACGGGGAAGGCGTGGGCAAACGTCTATTTAAAATGGCCCCTCTTCACCATCATTTTGAGCTGTCGGGATGGTCTGAATTAAAGGTAGTAGCCATTTTTTACAGCGTTACCGCCCTGTTACTGGGAACCGCCATCTGTTTAGGCGTGTACTTTCCCTAAAACCGGGTCTATTGTGTGCCCATAATCCGTCCCAGCGTCTCTACCCATGGATCACTGTGCCTTTAGGCAACAAAGCCCATGGAATCAGTTCTTTGGATCTCGTGGATGACTTGAGTTTGTAGTACACTAGTTACTAGCACTGAATGTTAGGGCAAACGGCTGTTTGACCAATAATTTGACCAATACAGCTATTTGCCCCATTATGTAGTGCCTCTAGTGCATCATTACCGTGCCGTTTACTTTGAAGTTGTGATTACCCGACTAGGGTGATTAATTTGGAATATCCCTTGCAGTCATTGCAGGAGAGTCGCTGGTTTAAGCTGATCTGTGGTGCTAGCTTGCAGCATCTACCTGCGGTACGAAGTTTAACATTAGCGTATGGGTTAGCGGGTGCTGATTGCATTGATGTGGCAGCCGACCCTGTTGTCGTTGCTGCGGCTCGTGATGGCATCCGCGCCCTTAGAGCGTTGCGTCACGGTTTCAACCTATCCCCATCAAGCCCATCGCCCCTGGATGGCATCCACGTCTTGCCGAATGTCGCCGATGCGATGTCGTTGTCGGACCCTTGGCTTATGGTTAGCCTTAATGATGGCGACGACCCCCATTTTCGCAAGGCCACATTTGACCCCAATACGTGTCCGGCGGATTGCGATCGCCCCTGTGAAACTATTTGTCCCACCCATGCCATTGTGTTCGCCAATGGTTCTCCTGCCCCAGCAGTAGCCAGACAAGCCACTCAACCCCAAGTATCGGGAGTGGTGCGCGATCGCTGCTATGGCTGTGGGCGCTGCGTACAGGTTTGCCCCGTTCAACAGATCGACACCGAGTCCTACACCGTTCCGGTAGGGGCGATCGCCGCTGAATTATTTCCCCTAGTGGATGCGGTTGAAATCCATACCCAGATTGGCCGCACCACCGCCTTTGCCGCCCTCTGGCACCAACTACGGCCCTACCTCCCCTCCCTCAAACTCATTGCCGTTAGTTGCCCCGGAGGGGAAGGCTTTGTGGATTATTTGCGATCGCTCTACGACATCATGACCGACTCTGGCCACCAACTCCTCCCCTGCCCCAACCTTTGGCAAACGGATGGGCGACCCATGAGCGGAGATATTGGCAAGGGCACCACCCATGCTGCCATTGCTCTGGCCCAAGTGGCGATCGCCGCCCAACTGCCTGGTTTTATTCAACTAGCGGGGGGCACCAACGACTACACCGTGCCCCGGTTGCAGACCCTAGGATTATTGCCCCACCCCACCTTAGCAGGCGTAGCCTACGGGAGCTATGGGCGGAAAATTCTCACCCCTGTGTTAGATACCTTGGAGCAACAGTACTCCCCAAGCACCCCCCTAGAGGTGGACCCTGATTTGCTCCAAGCCGCCGTTATCGCTGCCCATGGGTTGGTATCCCAGATCAAGTTTTCTTCCCTGTCCCCCCTGTTTGATGAACCGTTGAGGACCAGCGGCCCTGGGCCGTTGTCTACCCTCAATCCAGTTTAGGTCCGCAACCCTGTAGTCTTCATGTACAGTTATCTGAGTTTATGGCGTTAAACGGTCACTCTCTTCCCGATCCCAATTCCTCCAGTCCCCCATCCGTCACGACTGAAGCAGTATCCCCTAACTCCCTTGAATTGGAGATGGTGGAACGGGTGGCAGCGGATGATTTGGACCAACTGCTAGCGGTCTTACCTCCGGCTATTGCGGGGGCGATCGCCCACCATCCCACCAAGGATCAGTTAATAGAAATCATCATGGATCTAGGTCGCCAGCCGGAAGTGCGCTTCCCCGATCGGGCCGAGTACCTGTCAGACGAACTGGTTACAGCAGCGGATCTACGCCTTTGTGTAGAGCAAATTGGCCAATTCAGCGGGGATAATCGGGCCGGAATTGAGC
>JAYKIC010000110.1:0-8642 GCA_035284985.1 Leptolyngbyaceae cyanobacterium | reverse complement strand
CCTCCATCTGTATCCTCAGCTTTACAGACCAAGATCGCCAATACTTTAAATCAGCCGTGGGGCTATCTCGTATTGGTTTGATGAATGACCTTGCCGTCTCTCGGCAATTACCGAGGGACCGATCTTTCTGCGACACGATTATTCGCACCCAGCGAAGTCTCATCATAGAAGACGCTGGCAACCATCCCGACTACAAAGATAGTCTGCTGGTACAACGCTATGGCATTCAAGCCTACCTGGGAGTTCCATTATTCAACTCAGAAGGCTATTGCCTGGGTACCCTTGCCGTCATGGAGTTGGCCCCACGTCAATTCACCGACAAAGATACCCGATTCTTAGAACTAACGGCTCGCTGGAGTATGAGTGAAGTTGAGCGCAATCAACTCCTCGATGCCCCGGTTAACGTACGTCAAACCACTCATGTTTCATCGGCCACGGCTATTTTAGCTACCACAACCCCTTCCCAGGCAGGCCCTTGGTCCCCTGCGGTAGCCAACACCACAGGGGAGGTTACGCTCTATGCCAACACCGTCAAAGGCAACCTCATTGCCCAGATGGTTCAAGATCTGCGGACCCCGCTCACGTCTATTTTGGGGATGGCTAGTGTACTCACTCGCGAAATCTATGGTACGTTGAGCCAGAAGCAAAAGGAATATATCGATATCATCCACAGTAGTAGCCAATCCATGCTCTCCTTGGTGGATGAAACCATTGAGCTAGGAGGCTTAGATGCCTTTGGCCAGACCCTAGATCTGGGTGAAGTGGATGTAGAAATGTTTTGCCAGCAATGTTTGGCAAAGCTCCGTGCTGTATGTAAGCAACGGGAACAAGATATCAGTTTAACCATTGAGCCAGGACAACGGACTTGGGTATTGGATAAGGTAAAGGTGAAACAGATGCTTTACCATCTGGTTTTCCGGGTTATCCATATCTCCAATCCAGGAAGTCTAATTCGTATCCATATTTCTCGGAAGGCAAGTAAACTTAACCTGGCAATTTGGTCATCCCATCCTTTTCTAGAAGAAGGACTGCCTCACACTGAGTTGCACTATGCGTCTGGGCTATCAGAGCGATCGCCCCATCATTGGATACCAGCCTTATCAGCAACGTCCCGCAAGGAACAACAGGCGATCGCTGTCCAAACCCAACCCGTGCCCTCCCCCGCTACCCCAACCCATGAACCATTAGACCAAGAGCAACAAGCCCTCCAAACTCGGCAACATCTGGGCATCCTCCTATGTCAAGTG
This sequence comes from Leptolyngbyaceae cyanobacterium, assembly GCA_035284985.1. Taxonomy (GTDB): domain Bacteria; phylum Cyanobacteriota; class Cyanobacteriia; order CAKZMO01; family CAKZMO01; genus JAAHGY01. The sequence continues at coordinate 7,395 of JAYKIC010000110.1, read as the reverse complement.
TTGGTGCAAATACACAGAGGCACCCTTACGATTCAAGGATCATTAGAATCAGGCTATCGATATGTCTTAACCTTGCCCTACTTAGAAAAATAAGTGGGTTATGGCGATCGCCACATGGGTTAGGACGTTATTTCTCCCCTGCGCGGCGGGGGAAAAATAACTTTTATGGCTTAACCTAAGTGTCTAGGGCTATACTCCCTTACCACTGTAAAAATACATAGCAGCAAGAATACATAGCAGGGTGCGTTGTCACGCACCCTGCACTGGCTAGGCTACACTGGCTAGGCAAACAATTAAGTGTTTGCCAGGACTAAATCCAACTGCCCCGTTACCTCGTCAATACCCGCCATCGCGTCAATGGTACTGAGCAGTTGCTTATTCCGGTAATAGGGCAAGAGGGGAGCTGTCAGCGCATGATATTCATCGAGGCGAGTTTTTACCTTATCTGCTTTATCATCCGCTCGTCGTTTAAATTCTGAAGAACCACAGCGATCGCACACCCCTTCAGACTCAGGTTGCTTGAAGGTATCGTGATAGCCTTCACCACATTGAGCACAGGTAAAACGCCCTGAGATCCGCTCAATTAGTATATTGTCATCCACATCAAACTCAACTACCCGATCCAGCGTGGTTCCCTTGTCTTTCAACATTTGATCCAGGGCTTCAGCTTGGGCCGTGGTGCGAGGAAAACCATCCAAGATGAATCCGTTAGCACAATCCGGTTCTGTAATGCGCTGCTCAATCATGCCAACAATTAGATGATCCGGCACTAATTTGCCAGATTCCATAATTTCTTTTGCTTGTTGACCTAGGGAAGAACCTGAGGCGACAGCGGCACGTAACATATCTCCGGTTGAAATTTGTACCAGCCCTCGTGTCCGCTCTAACTTTGCTGCCTGGGTTCCCTTCCCACTACCGGGTGGACCAATGAAAATTAGCTTCATTTCCGATTCCTAGAGTCATATACAAACAAACTGGCCAAACAAACTGGCCTTCTCAGCACCATCCTTCTTTATACAATAGAACAGACCCCTGTTGATAGACTCCACCTTGATTCTCCTTATTCCCTAGATATGGCATCTTGACATTTGATTGGTAGCAAACTGCAACTAGGGTTCACTCGTTCTATAGAGTCGTCCGAAAATGGGGGTGGTGTACCCGCTGCGCGGGTACTCCACCCCCATTTTCAGGCAGGTCTGATGGGAGCAAGAAGCCGATCAGGTATCCCCTGTCAGGGAATGGCCCCTCGTTTTAATCCCTTTACGAATATTTACAGGGTCGAGCCTAACGATGACAACCATGAGGGACGGTATTGTAAGTGTGAAAATACTGAATTTAGGGTAGCGGTCAATGACAATCACGAGTGATAATAGTGAAAATACTGAAAAGTGAATGACGTAGGCATACGTCTATGGGGTAAAGATAGAATTGCCCCTCGTTATTGTCGTGTTGGTATTGGGATGGTTATTGTCACTGGATTGATCGCAATACTGGGAATTTTGGGATGGGGGCTATATCGTTCACTTCCCTTGGGACGTTTGGGAGTACTCGCATGGCTACAGTCATTAGCCATAGCCCTACCCCTCCTGATGATTCTGGGCGCATTTATCTTAGGTGTGGTGTTTAATCTGGTTACTGTTCTTATTCTGGTATTAGTTGGTACAGGCATCTACATAGGGTTGGGGCGCACAATCCGGATCTCCGGGAGCGCTTTATCCCAAACGGAAAACCCATTAGACCCATCATCCCAGTCATCGCTGACAGACGGGCGAGATCCTACCCCATCACCCATGGAACCATCGCAAAACTTCCAACCAGAAGAGCAATCCCAGGGAGAATTACCCACCTCTAAGCAGAAAGACTTTCAACGGAAAACCCCTAACCTTTCAACGTCATCCATCCCAGGAGGGCAATTGTCCGATTTAGAATCGAGCAATGAAACTGCCCCTAAGAAAACAACCATCCGTCGTATCCCCGATAGTGATTTACAACAGATTCAAACCATCTTTAGCCTTGATACTTTTTTTGCGATTGAGAATTCTTTGTACTATAACGGTGTCCTATTTAAAGGAAACTTGCGAGGGGAAGCGGAAACGGTTTTCCAAACCTTATCCCGCCGCTTATTTGAGTTAGTGGGAAACCGCTACCGTCTATTTTTAATCGCCGACCCACAATCTAAACCTATTGTTCTAGTCTTTCCCCAAACAAATGATCCCGTTCCATCTACCAAACGGCAATGGTTACTATCTTTATTCCTTTTAGGGGGCACCATTGTGACGTGTATGATGGCCGCAGCTATTTTTCAGGGGTTTGATCTGATGCAATCCTGGGAAAGATGGCCGGATACGCTGTTTTTGGTGGTGGGTATCGGCATTATTCTCGGTGGGCATGAACTGGGGCATTGGGTATTAGCCAATCGCTATGATCTCCGCCTCAGTCCGCCCTTTTTCTTACCCGCTTGGCAAATTGGCTCCTTCGGGGTGTTGACCCGTTTTGAGTCCGTCATTCCCCACCGTACTGCGCTTTTTGATGTAGCATTTGCTGGTCCTGCGATAGGCGGTGTTATCTCTCTCTTTTTGTTTGTGTTAGGGTTGTCTATATCTCATCAGGGTAGTGCATTTCAGCTATCACCATCCTTTTTCCAAAGTTCAATTTTGGTGGGAGTGTTAGCGCGAGCCGTTTTAGGAAATAGTTTGCTCCAAGATATTGTCGATATTGATCCGTTGGTCATTGTTGGCTGGCTAGGGTTGTTAATAACTGCGATCAATTTAATGCCTATTGGTCAATTGGATGGTGGGCGAATTGTTCAAGCCATTTATGGGCGCAAAGTCACTCGCTGGACTTCAATTGTGACCCTAATCGTGTTGGCGATCGCCACCTTATTTAACCCGTTAGCCCTTTACTGGATGATCATCATACTATTTTTACAACGACAATTAGAGCAACCTCAGCAGAACGAATTAACTGAACCTAACGATGTCAGAGCAGCGCTGGCATTGTTGGCCCTATTTGTAATGGCTGCAATGTTGTTACCCTTATCTCCTGTACTGGCTAGTCGCCTCGGGATTGGAGGATAAAATGGAGTTGACGATACCTATTCGGCTGATAGTTGATATCAGCACTCTATCGGCTACCACAACTCGTGAATGGTTAGGTTTTTCTAGGGGAGGAGAATGCTATGTACCCCACGTTGTTTATGAGGAAATGCGCTTTTTGTTTGATCGGTCCCCCGATCCTGATTTAGAGCGAGTAGCCCGTGAATTTAATCGTTTTTATCCTAACAGTGGTTGGAAAATCTCCGATGTAGTTAGTTACCATCCTGGGTTAAAAGCCTCCACAAAGCAGGGATTGACCAAGCGCACACGGGTTGCCCTAGCGGTGGCCCGTTGTGCCTATGGCGAAGCACAACAAAATCCTCGACAGTTGGTGGTGCTAGCTACGAGCGATCGCTCCATCCTCCAGCGCATTTACGACTTACAAGTGCCTAACTTGACCGGAGTGCCCAGTGCCGGATTGTTACAGTGGACCCGCAGTGGGGAGCGTCCCGTCGCCATTACTCAAAAACTCCAGCAATTGAAAGACTTAGGCCATTCGTTCACTGGTCTTTCCAGCCAAGCCCACCATTCCCCTAGCCCCAGTCGTCCCCGTAGTGTCAGCCACTCTACCCAGGCATCTGGTCAGCATCGATCCACCACCCGGCTCCAATCCCAACCGACTCGCATTCAATCCAATACAGGCATTCCATCCCAAACCCGACGACCTAAGACCACGAATAAGGTCACTAAGGTCACTAAGGTCACTAAGGTCACTAAGCACGTTAATTCGGTCCCCGACTGGTTGCCCCAATTCATGTCGATCTTGTCCGCCTTCGCTGCTTTAGCGGTGGCAGGCGGAATTATTTGGCTCATGTTTTTTACGTCCTATCTGGATCGGTTTTTACCCAAGGATGATTCATCCCCTAGCTTAAGTTCTGGCTCCACGGCCCTTACCGGGTTGGGAAGTCAAGTCATCATGGGCCATTGATGCATTTAATTGATGCATTTAGTCTTTATCCAAGAGATGCCCTTATAATAAAGCTTCGGATTGAGTGCTCAGGATAAGTCATGTCTACAGAACTCCACACGGAACTGCAACAGGCCGTTGATCAGCGTCGCAATTTTGCCATTATTTCTCACCCGGATGCAGGCAAAACCACCCTGACTGAAAAGTTATTGCTCTACGGCGGAGCCATTCACGAAGCGGGAGCGGTCAAGGCTCGACGCGCCCAACGCCATGCCACTTCAGATTGGATGGAAATGGAACAGCAGCGGGGAATTTCCATCACCTCAACGGTGCTTCAATTTGACTATGACAACTATCGCATTAATTTGCTGGATACACCTGGGCACCAAGATTTTAGTGAAGACACGTATCGAACGTTAGCGGCGGCAGATAATGCGGTGATGTTGGAAGACGCGGCCAAGGGCCTAGAACCCCAAACCCGTAAATTGTTCGAGGTCTGCCGAATGAGGGGATTGCCCATCTTCACGTTTTTTAACAAGATGGATCGACCAGGGCGAGATCCCTTAGAGTTGCTGGATGAAATTGAGCAGGAATTAGGGCTGAAAACTTACGCGATGAACTGGCCCATTGGCATGGGCGATCGCTTCAAAGGGGTATTTGACCGCCGTCATCAGCGCATTCATCTATTTGAACGCACCTCCCACGGCACCAAGACCATCGGTGGAACTACGATTGACTTGGGTGATCCACGGATCGAGAATTTACTGGACCAAGATCTCTACTATCAAATGAAAGAAGAGCTAGAGTTGTTGGATGAGGTGGCCGACGACTTCGATCTTGACGCAGTACATCAGGGTAAAATGACCCCGGTCTTTTTTGGCAGTGCCATGACCAATTTTGGGGTGGAGCCATTTTTACAGTCATTTTTAGACTATGCCCTAGCTCCGACGGTTCACAACAGCACTGAAGGAGAAATTGAACCCACCCATCCGGATTTTACCGGATTTGTCTTCAAGCTCCAGGCCAACATGGACCCGAAACATCGCGATCGCGTCGCTTTTGTCCGGGTTTGTTCCGGCAAATTTGAAAAAGACATGACTGTTAGCCATGCCCGTTCTGGCAAAAATGTGCGCCTATCCCATCCCCAAAAGCTATTTGCCCAAGGCCGGGAATCCCTAACGGAAGCCTATCCCGGCGATGTCATTGGCTTAAACAACCCAGGGGTATTTGCCATTGGAGACACCATTTATCAAGGCAAAAAGCTAGAGTTTGATGGCATTCCCTGTTTTTCCCCCGAACTCTTTGCCTATTTGCGTAACCCCAACCCCTCAAAGTTCAAACAATTCCGCAAAGGGGTCAATGAACTCCGGGAAGAAGGGGCCGTGCAAATTATGTATTCCGTGGATGAAGCCAAGCGTGATCCAATTTTGGCAGCGGTGGGCCAGCTTCAGTTTGAAGTCGTCCAGTTCCGACTACAACATGAATATGGTGTGGAAACTCAGTTGGAACCATTGGGCTTTAGCGTAGCCCGTTGGGTGGTGGGTGGCTGGGAAGCCTTGGAAAAGGCGGGACGGTTGTTTAACACGGCCACCGTCAAAGATGCCTGGGGGCGACCCGTATTATTGTTCAAAAATGACTGGAACTGTCACCAAGCCCAAGCCGATCATCCCGAACTCCAGTTGAAATCGGTTGCTCCAGTGATCTCTGGTCAGGAGCCACAATCGTTGTAGATTATGGCGATCGCCAGCCCCATTGATCAGACCGGGTAGGGGGCAAGCCCCGCCCGACTCCTGAGCCAATCACTTTGTCCGCCCTCACAAGAGGGGTTGAAGTCGCTGTAGGAGTTGCTCAGCATTCTGATACCCTTCAATCCGCTCTACCGGATTACCATCTTTGAATAGCACCAGCGTCGGTAATGCATAGATTTGGTAAGTGGACGCTAACTGGGGATATTTCTCAGTGTCAATCTTTGCCACCTGGAGCTTATCTTTCATCTGGCCTTTGACCTGCTCTAACACGGGGGTCATCATTTTGCAGGGACCGCACCAGTGGGCATAGAAATCCACTAATACGGGAACCTCTGACTGGGTCAACATTTCTTGAAAACTACCGAACTTTTTCTTGGTTGTAGCCATAGCAGTCTATGATCCTTGCTTAAGCGAAGTGATGTGCGCGGTGATCGCCCTCCTATGGTAGCGGAGGGGAGGGCGATCGCCCCAGAAGCACCAAGTGTTTTAATCCTGACTCACTGACTTGTTTGCTTGGCCGTTATAGCCGCCTCCACATTAGCAAACCTTAACCCGATCGAAACCAGACAAGAAGCAAGACAAAACGCCCCAGCCCCCTTCCAGGCTAGTCGCCCTAGTAACGATAGAGGGCACCCGTTTCATGAATATCAATAGCACTAAAACCAGCGGCATTATATTGCTGATCCACCAAACGAATGGTTACGGTTACAGCGTTATCATCAACGGGCTGATCATCGACAGCTTCCGGTTCGCCCTCCCCTGCTTCCGATGGCTCATCTATTGGCCCCACAGCGTAATCCAGTACGGCCCTGGGGTCGAGGGCATTAATCAACAGGGTCGAGGGCACTGGCACATTGCTGAGTGTGACCGTATCCCCTGGGGCTAGGGGTTGGGGGTCCATTCCTGTTGTAGAAAATGCATACTGCAAAGACACAGCGGTGTTGTTGATCAAAATAATTGAGGCGGGGCGATTGGGATCGATGCGACCATCGGGAATCCAGTCGCCTGCGATGGAATCGGCTGGCTCATCGGTATTTTGCTTGGTGGCAGATTGAGTCGCAGGGTGCTGAGTTAGCCCTACCTGTATTTTGGCTGCCGGAGCAGCACTAGTAGCATGACCGATTAACCAAAAACTAGCGCTAGTAATGGTTGTTAGCGTTGCTGTCCACAATAATAGATGTTTCATCCTTACTTCTCTCTTGATTTGAGGTAACTTTTATAGAGTCATTACCAGCGAAGGATCTTCATGCACTGGAAAGAGCCTCGTGCAAAATTAAACGATTGCCATCTGGATCATAGGCGTAGCACTCTCGACCGTGGGAGGCGATCGCCACCGTTCCTAGCCTAAGCTGACCATGGGCCATTGGCAAGGTCAGCACCGAGTATGCCTGCTCGATCACTTGACGGCTTTGCTCTAGATGGTTCACTTCCAGACAGATGCTAATATTTGCGGCACGGCCATGAATAAATTCGTCCTGATGGGAAGGGTTGGCGCGAAACAAGCCAAGGCGAAGGCTACCGAGCCTAAACTCAGCATATCCACCGGGGCGATAGGGATGGGGGGATTGTCCGGTAATGCAACTGTAAAATTGCACCATGGGTTCCCACTGGTCAACGGCGATCGCCACAAATGCGGTCTTACACT